>NZ_JBEXUP010000056.1:0-52639 GCF_040614375.1 Nonomuraea sp. NPDC005983 | reverse complement strand
CCCTTCACCCGTGCACATCCAAACAGCCCCCCCCCCCCCCCCCCACCCGCCTAACCCCCCCCCCCCGGGCCCCGCCCCCCCCCCGGGGCGCCCCGCCCCCCCCACCGCCGGGGCCGCGCGACCCGGGGCCCGTCCCAACCGGGCCCGGGTCGCCGGCTGGGCTGTCCGGTGGGGCCGCTGGCGGTGATGGCGGTGTGCGTTGTGCCGAGCTCAGCGGCCAGGCGCTCGAACTCGGCCAGCGCGGCCGCCAAAGCCCCCCAATAGGTACCCCACCAGCCATCGAGACCGGCCCCTGCCTGCCGTTATCCGCTCGGCGGGCCGGTCCTTTCCCAACCTGGCCTCGCTCAGGCAACGAATGAGGAGAACTCATGCTGAAAAGGTTCATCCCGGCAGCCGTCGTCGCCGCCTCTCTGGCTGGGCTGGCGTTCGCGTCACCAGCGAGCGCGGCAACCCTTCCCGATCGCATCGGCAGCTGCCCACGAGGATACTTCTGCCTGTATACGACAGATGGGCAGATGATCGTCACCGGCGACGAAGACTGGGGGCCGGTCAGCCCGGCCAATAGCCAGTACAAGAACGTCCGATCCTTCTTCAACAATGGCGTGGTCGCCACCTATGACCACGTCCTTGTCTCATACGTCTACTCGAGCGGCGCCGCCTACTCGAAGTGCGTTCACCCCGCCGAGGACGGTGACCCCACAGCGGGACACGAGACGGTCGACTCCCCCGTGACCGTCACCCGGATCCAGTGGAGAAGGGAAAACTGCGCCGCGTAGCCTCGCATCCGCCGGCAGTCCGCCGGAACCGGTCCGGTCCGACGCCACGGAGGCCGTCGGACCGGACTACCGGCGCCGCCGCACGACCCTGGACCGTCCCCAACCGGGACCGCTGGTAAGAATCGCGCGACACGGCCCAAACGAGCGGCATCACCCCAGGTCACGGTGTGCGACTGTGCCACCCGCCGAGGGTCGGTTTTGGTCCGGGCGTTTGGGGATGAGTCAGGCGCGCAGCCGCTCGATAACGCTGGACCGGGCGTTTCCTCAGGTCGCGCTGCTCGCTAACTACCTTTATGTCAAGCCACGGCGTGCCCCTGGTAGCTCAGCGTCACTAACGCCGGATCCCGTACCGAATCTCTCAGCGGGCCAGCCCCTTGCCGGGGTCCCGGTAGTAATGGCGCAGTATCCAACGGATACGCCTCTGACCTGCCCTTATGCAGAGGTCTCGGGCTGCTGGGCCAGACCTGAGCCCTGCCTATCAATGCAGGTCAGAGGCGTATCTGTTGGATTTCCGGCCGAAGCTACGGGGACCCCCACCAGGAACGGCGAGGCGAGCTCGACGGTGAGGCTTCTGATCTGCGAGGGATTCAGCGGCCAGGGATGGCGCTGGGGCTGGAAGCCCTCGTGAAGCTCATGTCCATCCAGTGCCGCCAGTTTGAGCCGTTGTCAGTGCGCTCCCATTCGGCCGTCATGGAGTCGCCGTCTTCGGCGATCACCAGCGTCGCCCGCTCCGTCTCACCGGCGAACGTCCAGACACCATCGTCGTCGACGCTTGCCCGCATGGTGACGAAGTTGCCGTGATTGTCGAAGGAGCGCATGGGGTAGGTCCGGCTCGCTGGATCGTAGGGCCCGATCATCTCGATGACCTCGACGTGCTCCTCGTTCATGCGCACGTCCACACGGTGAATGAGGAAGTGCTCGCCCGCCAGCCACTCGTAGGTGTCCGACCCGGCGATGCGGATCGCCGGGTCGATCGCGGTGGCCGCTATACGCCCCTGCGAACGCCAACGGCCAACCAGCGCATTCAGGCGCTGGTTCTCCGATCGCGGGGCACGGGTGTTGTCGTCTCCTGACATGGCGGATCCTCGTCATCGATAGAGTGTAAGATATTGCTTAAACACTTACATGCTGTCCCGGCAGTGCGCAAACGAAGGCGGTGGCCCATGGACGACGCGCTTCGCGCTGTGGCGGACCCGACCCGCCGCGCCATCCTCGTCCTGGTGCGGGATCGCGAAGTATCGGCAGGCGAGATCGCCGAGCGCTTTCCCGAAATCAGTCGCCCTGCGGTATCCCAGCATCTGCGGACGCTGACAGCAGCCCGCCTCGTCGACGTCCGCCGCGCAGGCAATCGCCGCTTCTATCGGCTACGTCCGGAGGGGTTGGCCGAGGCGGTGACGTTCCTGGAGACAATGTGGTCCACCTCGCTCAGCCGCCTCCAGCGCGAAGCCGAGCGAGAAGAACACGCGCACACTGGTGACCAGGACGTGAAGGGATCGTTGTGAGCAGGACGATTGAGCAGACGTTGCACATCCGTGCGCGTCCCGAGACGGTCTGGCGGTTCTTCACCGACCCGGCACGCCTGGCGCGATGGTGGGGAACGGCCGAGCTGGACGCCCGCCCCGGTGGCACCTTGCAGGTTGCGATGCACGAGGGCCCACGCCCGGTGATGCGCGGACGGTTCGTGGAGCTCGTGCCGTACGAACGTCTCGTCTTCACCTTCGGCTGGGAGGCCACACCGGGAGCGCCCGACATGGCACCAGAGGCATCCCGAGTCGAAGTCACCCTGACCCCGGACGGTGATGGCACCGAGCTCATCCTGCGCCACAGTGGTCTGCCGGCCGTACTCGAAGAGGAGACCAGCGACGGCTGGGCGCACCTGCTCCATCGTCTGGGCGAAACGGCAGAACGCCAGGAACTCCACTGAACCTGGTCGAACATACGCGTACGTCGCACCCCTGCTGCCGCCTCACGAACCCTGGCCGCCGTCAAAGCCACATCACCGCCACCGGCTAACCGTCCTCGGGCTGTGCACGTTTACGCGTACTCGCCTCCGCAGCGGGAGGTGTACGCCGACAACACTCACACAGCGTCACGAGAGCCATGCCCCAGGCCCACTGGCATGGCTCTCTTTTTCACTAACACTCCAAGGCAGTTGATCAGCAAGTGGCTCTCAAACCGACCGACACATGGCTCTCGGATCCACCTTCATAGCCAAGTGAACGAACGCAGGATGGCGGAGCGGTCGATTATCAAGTCACCGGTGGTGTAGACCGCAGCATCGGGTAGACCTCGCAGGAAGTAGACCCACACGGCGGCGAGCAGCAAGGCACCTGCGAGCATGAGAAAGCCGGCGTAGCTGAGGGTGAGTCTGAGGCGAACACTCAAACCAGGCGCTCTATCCACGGTCGCCTCCCTCACGTCCAGTGTCTGGTTGAGTGGTGATGCGGTAGCCGGCGCCGGCCACGGTGGCGATGATCCCGGGTTCGCCGAGCCGTTTGCGCAGTGCCGAGACGGTGATGCGCACGGCGTTGGTGAAGGGGTCGGCGTTCTCATCCCGCGCTCGCTCCAAGAGTTCTTCGGCGCTGACGACACCGCTTCGGCAGCGACGAGGACTTCGAGCACGGCGAACTGTTTCCGGGTGAGCGCGACGTAACGGCCGTCGCGGTAGACCTCGCGGCGGAACGGATCCAGCCGCAGGCCGGAGATCTCTCGCACGGGTGGTCTGTGGTGGGCGCGCCTGCGGTCGAGCGCTCTGAGACGGAGCACGAGTTCTTTGAGCGCGAAGGGCTTGGTGAGGTAGTCGTCGGCGCCGAGTTCGAACCCGGAGGCCTTGTCGTCGAGCCGGTCGGCAGCGGTGAGCATGAGGATGGGCATGCCGCTGCCGGAGGCGACGATGCGTTCGGCGATCTCGTCGCCGGAGGGTCCGGGGATGTCCCGGTCGAGGACGGCGATGTCGTAGGCGTTGGTGCTCAGCAGTTCCAGAGCGGTGTCACCGTCACCGGCGAGGTCGGCGGCGATCGCTTCCAGACGTAGGCCATCGCGGATGGCTTCTGCCAGAAAGGGTTCGTCCTCGACGATCAACACGCGCATGCTCCTGAGGCTACGAGCCGGCGCATATCGTCGGCATATCGAAAACCGCATACGCGCTGGCAACACCCACGCTGGCTCAACTAATGACATGAACCACAGCGAACCAGCACGAACAGCGCCCCATCGGATTCCCGGAGTCCTTTGGGCGGAGGCCACATGCGTGTACTGAGGACGATTCTGGTGGGCTTGATGGTGCTGGTCGCCGCCGCGCCAGCGGCGGTCGCCACGGCGGCGGCCAGCGGCGGCCGGCACGAATGCGCCACCGCGACCAGCCGGTGCATCGGCACCCTGACCGTCCCACTGAACTGGCAGGATCCGCAGTCGGAGAAGATCACCATCAGGTTCGGGTACATCCCGCGGGCCGACCGATCGCGCCCAGCCCGCACCTCGATCCTGGCGATGCCCGGCGGTCCGGCCCCGCTCGGACCCAACGCCGAGCGCGTCGACTCCTTCGGGAAGGTCTTCCAGCCTCTGCTGGACCACTCGGACATGATGATCGTGGAGTTCCGCGGGATGGGCGAATCCGCGCCGCTGCGGTGCAAGGCGCTGCAGCAGGGGAAGCCGGAGTCGGTCAGCCAGTGCGCGCGTGAGATCGGCGACAGGGCCCAGTTCTTCAGCAGCGACCAGTACGTCGCCGATGTGGAGGCGGTGCGCGCGGCTTTGGGCCTGTCCAAGGTAACCGTCGTGGGATCGTCCTGGGGCGCGCTGAGCGGACAGGCCTACACGACCCGCTACCCGGACCGGGTGCGCGCCCTGTACATCGAGAGCATGATCGGCCCAATCGACAAGGCTGGCCGGTGGCAGCTCGGCGAGTCGGAAGGCAAGGAGATCCAGGAAGCCATCGACCACTACGCCCGCGCCTGCCAGCGATCGTCGGCCTGCCGCCGAACCGCCGGCGGCGACCCGCAGGCACGCTGGGAAGCGGTGGTGCGGAAGACGCGCGCCGACGGCGACGCGACGCTGACCCCACAGCGACTGCTCGGGGCGCTGCGGTCGACCTCTGATCCAGCCATCGCCACCGACGCGACCGCGGCCACCGCCGCATACCTGGACGGCGACCCGGCCCCGCTGCGCCGCGTGCTCGACCGGGCCGCCCCGCTGGCCGGCAACAAAGGCGCAGGATCCAAAGCGCCGTCCAAGGAGTCACCGGATAGGGCCGGTACGACGGCGTACCTGTGTTCCGACCCGCGCTGGCCGTACGACCGCACCGCCGACGAGGCGACCCGGCGCCGCCAGTTGGTGACCTGGCATGCCGAGCGCAACCGGTACGCGCCGTTCACCCTCGCCGAGGCGGGCAGCGGTGCAGACTTCTGCGCAGGCTGGCCTACCCCGCGAGAGAACAACGCGATCGAGCCGCACCGGCCGGCGGTGCCGATGCTGGCCGTCGCCGGCGAGTTCGACCCGAAGGCGATCATGGGTGCACGCACCGCGGCGCGGGCATTCCCCCGCGGCCAGGCGGTCACCGTCCAGGCCGGGTACCACAACCCTGCGGTCGAGGGCCGTGGGCCGGGTGGCGAGTGCGCGCGACAGATCATGCACCGGTTCATCCAGAACCCGGGGCGGGTGTCCGACACGTCGTGCACGATGGCCAACTACCAGGCACACGGTCGATTCCCTGCGACCGCGGCAGCAGTACCGGCCGCCCGCGGCGGCGGGCTCGACGCTCCGCAGCGCACACTCGTGGCGGCTGCGTTCGCCACCGCCGCCGACACGGTAGCCATGCACAACCCGCATCGCGCCTCGCGGCCGGACACCGAGCCCGGGCTGCGCGGCGGGGAGGTCACCAACGGTACAGACGGCACGATCACCTTGGATAAGGTCCGCTACGTCGCCGACCTCGCCGCCACCGGCACTGCCAAGGTCGCCGGCGACAAAGCCACCGCCAACCTCACCGTCACCGGCCCCGCCGGCGCGACCCACAAGGTCACGCTGCAGTGGAAGGCCTTCACCGCCACTGACACCATCCCCGTCACCGGCACCCTCGACGGCCGACCGTTCCGGGTAAACGTCCCCGGATACTGATGACCCACCCCACCCCTGTGGGGCACTCGCGGCCCCGAGCGCCCCACAGGGGTCCCAATGGCGGCACAGCCAGCCGCCGAGGCACCGGGGTTCCACGGAGGCACGTCGGTGGGCCAGATCGCACCGACCACCGCCAGCCGGTAGTGGACCTACCACAGGAGGGCAGGCCGGCAGGTGATCACTCAGCGCTACCACCGATTACGGGACACAGCCGATTACCGGGACAGCCCGCACGCTCGGTTCTTCTTGGGTCCGGGCTGCGTTCGGTCAACTTGGCCTACGTGAAAGAAGAGATCATCGTCCTCTGACCTGCTGGAAGGGTCCTCCAACCCTAGATAACGACCGACCTGCTCGGCGAGCTGTCGACGGCGCTGGAGCTGGGGCCAGGCGAGCACAGCAGCGTGGTGAGCGAACTCCCGGAACTGGCCACCGAGGCGGTCCAGCTGGCGGTGCTGGCCGATCGTCAGGCCGGGGCGAGCTGGGCCCAGGTCGGCGCAGGGCTGGGCATCTCCGCGGACGCGGCCCGGCACCGCTACGGCCGGCTGCGCTTCCACTGGTCGCCGACCGGGCCGCCGTTCGGGATGCGCCGTTCCGAGCCGCTGCGCACCCCACGCCGTGCCCGCCGAACGGGCTGATCCGCCTCTAGACCTAGAGGGGGCAGCCTCTAGACCTAGAGGATCTCCTAGAGCCTGAACCGGCCGCCGACCAGCGCTCTAGTGCCTAGACCCTCCGGTGCGGATGAGGGCCTGGCGGCCGTGCACGCGCGTGCACGCCTCCTTGGTCTGCCTCTCGCGTACGTCAATCAGCGATCGCTTACTCACGTACAAGATCACTGTGGGTAACGCCGTGCTCGTCCGTCCGTTCGTCCGTCCACGTCCATCGCCTCCTTCTACGCGCGCAGGCGCGCGGACGGACGCGGACGACGGACATGGACGATTACAGGTTGTGCGTGCCCAGGGGTGAGAGCAACGGCCGGACGGGGTCCCGGGTCGCCGTCCTCCACGGGACCGCGGCCGTCCCGTGGTCCCGTGCCCGGTGACCAGCGGCGGAGGGTCAGTCCGTCATGGTCATCAGCTCGCCCATCGCACGCAGCGAGTGAACTTGCTTGGCGGCCTCCTGCAGCACGGCCGCGGCTTTGATCAGGGCTTGTCCGGCGTCGGCTGCTTCGCCGTCGCCGCGTAGCGGGTCGATGGCGGTGTGGGCGGCGGTGGCCATCCCGGACAGGGCGGCGGCGACCAGGCGCATGGCGCGGATGAGCGCGTCACCGGAGCCGACGTTGCCCTGGCGGGGGAAGTGCGGTGCGGGCCCGCCGAAGTCGAGCATGGTGAGCACCCGGCTCAGCCGGGTGGCCCGCCAGGCGATCAGGGCGAGTTCGTCGGCCTCGTTCTGGCAGTTGACCCCGGCGAACGCCATGAGGGCGGCCTGGCCGATGTCGGCGGGCCCGGCCCCGGTGGCGTTGGCGGCGCCTTCGGCTCGGCTGGCGTGTGCTTCGGCGCATCCGACCAGGCCCCCCACTCGGGTCCGCGTCACCAGCCGCAAAGTAGCGCTGAGTTACCGCCGCCACTCTGTGTGGTCGCGAGGTTGATCATCTCAGTGTCGAGTAACGGTCGTCTGTCGACACTCGCCGGACCGATCACGGAGCCGCAGGTGGGCACTGTCGATAACTCGTGTCGAAAATCAATGTCGGTGAACGGTGCGTGGACTAGATTTCGACAGTGCTCTTCGGCTACGCGCGGGTCAGTACCGCCGACCAGAACCCCGACCACCAGATCGACGCGCTGCTGCGCGCGGGCGTCGACCGCAATGACATCCATCTGGACAAGGCCAGTGGCGCCAAGGCTTCTCGGCCCAGCCTCGACCTGGTTCTCAAGCTGCTGCGCGAGGGCGACACGCTGAAGGTCACCCGGCTGGACCGGCTGTCGCGCTCAGTGCTGCACTTGGTCACCCTCGGGGCGGACCTGCGCGAACGCAAGGTGGGACTGCATGTGATCGAGCAGGGCATCGACACCGACACGATGGAGGGCCGCGCGATGTTCGGCATGCTGTCGGTCCTGGCCGAGCTGCAGCGCGAGCTGATCGTGGCCAACACGATGGACGGCCTGGCCTCCGCCCGTGCCCGCGGCCGGGTCGGCGGACGCCGGCCCAAGCTCACTGCCGACCAGGCCGCCCTCGCCCAGCAGCTGTACGACACACGGGACAAGACCGTCCAGCAGATCGCGGACCTGTTCGGGGTGCCGCGCTCGACGGTATACGGGCATCTGAAGGGCGACACTGTGCCCCGCCAGCCGAAGAAGACCCTGGATAGGGCGTAGTCGGGACGGGGTCGGAGTTTTGTTTGTCGTGGTCGGCCTACCGGCCCCGGGGCTTGGGTGGCCGGGGTGATCTGGTCGGCGTAGGGCCCGGTATGGGTGTCGGCCAGGTTGTCCGACCCGGCCCGCAGGAGGCCGGCCAGGTGGTTGGCCACCAGCATTGCGGGCTGGAGGACGATCGTGACGTCCGTCCGCTCAGCCGGGGTCGGCGCAGAGTTGGGAGGTCAAGGCGGTGCGGGCCCACTCTTCCCACGTGTCCGGTGACCAGTCGCGGTCGCGGACGAAGATCAGGTAGAGCTGCGGGCTGAGCAGGCCGAACAGCAGGTCCGCCGCCATCTCGATGGAGAGGCCTGGACGGGTGTCGGGCTTGCCGGCCAGGGCTTCGGCCGCTGCGTACTGCACGGTGTAACGCGGGTCGGGGCCGTCCGGCCACTGCGCGGCGATCTCAGGGTCGGTGGCCGCGGCAGCCGCGATCAGCGGCATGATCGGGGCGACCCGGCCCAGGATCTCGCGGGTGCCGTGGACGTGCGCGCGCAGTTGCCCGGCTGCGGTGGGCTCGGCGCACGCGGCGCGAAACCACTCACGATCCATGGTGGCGACCGGCTCGGTGTCCCCGGCGATGGACGTGTCGACGACGTCCTTGAACAGCGTGCGCTTATTGCGGAAGACGAAGTAGATCGTCTGGATGGCCACGCCCGCCCGGTCCGCGACCTCCTGCAGGTTCGTCGCTCCGTAACCCTGCGCGACGAACAGCTCGCGAGCCGCCTCGACGACCTTTTCGCGGGTGTGGCGTGAGCGCTCGGCTCGCTTGTCCGGCCGTTTGACTTTGTCCATATTGCGAGTATATCTCTAGAGTATGTCACTAGAGTTCAACTCTAGATTCTTGGAGGAGACGATGGACCAGCCCAACGCCACCCAGAAGCCGGAACCGGACCTGGCCTCAACGCAGCGAGACCAGGAGGAGGAGTCCGTCCACCGTGCGCTGGAGGGCTACTACCGCGCCGGCAAGCCGCCGTGGGACACCGGCGTGACGCCGCCCGAGCTGGTCGCCCTGGTAGAGGGGCACGGCGCGCTGCCGCCCGGCCGCGCCCTTGAACTCGGCTGCGGCACGGGGACCAACGCCACCTACCTCGCACGGCACGGCTGGGAGGTGGCGGCCGTCGACCTGATCGACCGCGCTGTCGACCAGGCCAGGGAGAAGGCTGCGGCGGCGGGAGTGGCGGTACGGCTGCTGCACGGAGACGCCACCCGCCTCGACGAACTGGACGTGCCGGGCCCCTTCGACCTGTTCTTCGACCTGAGCTGCTACTGCGGGGTCCCGCTGCACCGCCGCGACGCCTACGCCGCCGGGCTCACCCACCGCGCCGCTCCCGGAGCACGGTTGCTGATGTTCGGGTACGGCCCCGAGCCGCTCGGCAATCCGATCCCCGAGGTCACGTCGTGGGCGGCGGGCGTCACAGCCGACGAGCTCCGCGCCAGGTTCGCCGGCTGGGAACTACTCGACGTCACACCGGGCACCAACTCGGTGCCGACCTTCTGGTTCACGCTGCGCCGCGACGCCTAGCAATCTCCGGTCGCGGGTTTCTGCAGGTCTGTGGCAAGTTTCACGCCGCCCGAGCAAGTCGAGCTTGGGCGGCGTAGTGGTCGACGTGCCGGGTGATGGCCCTGAGCGCCGCTCGTAGTCCAGGTGGCGTTTGAGGCTGATCGGTCGCGGTGAGTTCCGCCGACTCGCCAGCCAGCCCGTGGTGCGGCAGTTGCGGCCGGGGCTCCGGCGGCTGAACCCCGATTCACCTGAACGGCGAATCCGTGCTGTTCAACCGGCTCAAACACCCTCGCCAAATACCGCGGTGCCCTCGGGCGCAACTAGAACGTGGAGATCACCATGACAACCGACACCGTGACCCTGCGACCAGTCGGCCGGGTGGTGGGCGGTCGCAGCGAGATGGTCGAAGACGACTGGCACGACGTTCGAGCCGTGATCCGGCTGGACGGTGAGACCTTCACCGCCTCGGCGGTGCTCGGCCTGGAGGGCTTCTCCCACCTGGAGGTCGTCTTCCTCTTCGATCGGGTCGACCCAGCCAAGATACGCACCGATCCCCGTCCCTCGCGAGGGAACCCTAGCGCGGCCCCTGTAGGGATCTTCGCCCACCGGGGGCCATACCGTCCCTGCCTGACAGCGCGTCCAGGTCGGCGACGTGCAAGTTCAGGCCGTCCACGGCGAGGAGTCGGCAGCGGGAGACACCAAGACGGCCTGGATATCAAGCCGTACCTGATCGAGTTCGCCCCCCCCGCCATCCGGTCACCCAACCGGCCTGGGCCACCGAGCTCATGAGCTCCTACTACTGAGGTTCCGGCCGGCGGGCCCCCGCCGTCCGTCCAGTGATCAACCTGATCGCAGGGCCATGGCCTCTCGTAGACGACACCCATCACCCGTGTCTGCGACCAGGCCGAGCACCTCTGCATCGTCCAATGGAGAGAGCTACTGATATGAACGTATTTCTGTGGATACTGCAGGCCATCCTGGCCGCCGCTTTCGGCTTGGTCGGGGTGATGAAGTCCATCCGGCCCAAGGAGAAGCTGCGCCCCGCGATGCCTTGGGTGGAGGACTTCACCGCCACCCAGGTTCGCCTGATCGGCGTGGTCGAACTTCTCGGTGCCCTCGGCCTGATCCTGCCCGCCGTCACCGACATCGCCCCAACCCTCACTCCGCTGGCCGCCACCGGCCTGGCCATCACTATGCTCGGTGCAGCCGCCGCCCACGCCCGCCGCAAGGAGGCGTCGGGCATCGCCGTCAGCGTGGCCTTGCTCGCGCTGTCCGTTGTCATCGCCTGGGGCCGCTTCGGCCTTTACGCCTTCTGACCTCTGCCGAGTTCTAGAGAGTCCCAGCACAGCTGAGGGATTCCGTGAGGAACGCTCTGACCGACCAGCTGAGCGCACCCCCTCAGCGCCTGCTGTCGCCAAGGGCGAGCAGACTGGTGAGCTCCGCGATGGCCCCCTGCGGAGAGCTTGAAGTAGCGGCGCAGGTTCTCCGGCTTTTCTTGTGCCGGGACTTGGCCATCAGCATCAGCAGGCTCGCTTCGGCCTCGCCAAGGTGGGTCAGGGCCGAGTGGCGGAACTCGTGCAGGTCCCAGCCCGCGCCCGGCCCACCGATGGCAAAGAGCGTTCGTCGCTCAGAGCGGATCACCTGACTGCTTACCCGCTGGCCCCGGCCCGAGGTCGAGCTGTTTGCTCATGTCGAGCTCGAACTTGCCGTACAGGTTCAGATGGGTCCAGAACAGAGCCGACAGGGCGCGCCGGTCGGCGTCGGTGAGCTTCTTCTGCCACCGGGGCTCGGCGAGGACGATCTGTACCATCCTGGTATTCAGGTAGACGATCGCGGCCTGGACCAGGTGCAACACCAGGGCGGAGAATTCGACGTGCTCACGGTCGTCGCCGGTCAGATCACCGGCCTTGCCGTAGAAGATGTCCTTGTTGGCCGAATTCCAGTTCTCCACCACGTTCAGGCCCTCGTGGATCTCGCGGCGGAGTTCCTCCTCGGCCAGGTAGTCGCAGATGAAGACGGTGCGGATCACCCGGCCGAGTTCCTCGATGGCCCGGTAGGTGGGATGCTTGGGGCCGCCGCGGGTGAAGCGGCGCAGCATCTGATGGGCCTCGGCGGTGCCGAGCCGTAGCGCGGTCGCGTACTTGATCATCTGGGCGTACTGGTTGGCGAGCAATTCCCAGTCAATCGTCTTGCCCGACAGGACGCCCTCCAACTGCGGCCATGCCTCGGCGTCACTCAGGCCCGGCCGGTACAGGCGGGCCGAGCCGATGTTCTTCAGCCGGGGCAGCAGTTTGAAGTCCAGCAAGTGCGAGAACGCAAAGCCAACGATCGAAGCTCCGTGGGTATCGGTGTACTGGCGGTCGATCTCCGCGCTGGTCAGATGACGCAGCAGGCCCTCGATCATCGAGGCCACCTCGGAGTCCGTGGTGGATCGCACCTGGCTGTAGATGCACACGTTCTTACGCTCAACGTGCCAATACACCATGATCCCGGCGCCGCCGTAGCGCTGGTGCCACTCGGTCATGAAGTTCGCCGACCACGAGCCGGACTTGCGCGAGTCCGACGCGCACGCCGTACCCGGCCCCCACAGCGAGACATCGCGCACCTCCAGCGTCTTGTTGACCACGGTGCGGATCGCGGCCCGCAGGTTGTCGCGGTTGACGAACAGCCGGCGGGTCCGGCGCAGCGCCGCCTCGGTGTCGGCCTCCATCCCCTCGATCGCCGCGGTGCCGTCGGCGACCCGTTTGATCCCCATATTCGTGCCGAGCCCGAAGGTGCACAGCAGCAGCCGGCGGCGCAGCACCTTCGCATCCGTCACCGTGCGCGAGGCCACCGAGGTGAACTCGCCAGTGAACGTCGTGGCGTGGTCGACGTTCTTGATCAGGTCCAGCAGGTCGATCACGCCCCACCGGCGGGCGATCTCCTCCTTCAGCGCCTCCAGGTTCTCCGGCTCGATCTGCTTGCCCAGGGGCGGCACGCTGATCCACGGCTCGCCCTTCCTCCTGGTGATGCTCACCCCGCCCGTCGTGGCCTTCTTCAGGCCCTTGTTCAGCCGGTCCAGCGCCGCCACGTGCCGCTTCTTCAGGTCGGCGATGAAGTCGGCCGGGTCGCGGGGCTTGGACAGCGCCTCGTAGTGCACGTCCCGGTTGTCCTCGAAGTCGGCGGGCAGATCCTCATCGGGGTTGCGCCAGGTGTTGGCGCCCTCCACCCAGATCTCGCGGCGCCGGATCGCCTTGCGCAGCGCGACCAGCACGCACAGCTCGTACGGGATCCGCTCCACCAGGCCGCTGTCGGGGTCGAGGACCGCGTCGCGCCAGTCCTCGGGCACCACGTGCTCCAGCGGCACCGCCTCAGCGGCGGCGTAGAAGTCGGCGTCGGAGCCGTCGTAGCGCTTCAGCAGGTCCAGCGCGTCCATCACCGGCTTGAAGGTGTCGTTGCTGGAACGGAACCTCACCGCTTTGAGCAGCTTGGGCAGGCCGCGCCGGTAGTGGTGGGAGTAGGAGCCGCGCAGCTTGGTCCGCACCCGGGTGCGCAGCTCTTTCTCGTTCGCCTTGGCCTCGGCGATGATGTCTTCCAGCGTCCGCTCACCGACCACCGGATACAGGGCCTTACGGACGATCTCCTCCGGCAGCGCCAGCGCCGCCGTGGCGAGCTTCACCAAGATCCCGTTCTTGCCCCGCGCCCGCCGGAACTCGGCGTTGAGCTCTCCCTCGACCTTCTTCTCCGCCCGCACGCTGATCTTGTGCACGAGCTGGATCAGCAGCTCCACCAGCCCGTCGATCAGCTCCGCCTGCCGCACCTGGCACAACGCGGCCAGCAGCGTGAGGCGTACCGGCGGCGGCGCCGCCTCGAAATCGGACGGGTACATCTTCATCGCCCGGGCCCGCCAGCCCGCCACGACCTTCTCCGAAACCCCCTCGAACAACGCGGCCGACAGACCGACCGCCTTGACCCGCTCCAGCTTCACGATCTCCGTCAGCAACGTCTCCAGCTGAAACGAGCCCGGATCCTCCTTCAGCTCCTGCAAGAACGCGCGCCGCCCGCCACTGGCGCCACTGGTGACCTGAGCCTGCCCGTCCCCTTCCGGGGCGTCCTGTCCGGCGACCGGGACGCCGGTCGCCGGAGCTTCGGCGACGATCAACTCTTCCAGCTTGCCGACCGACTCGAACGACAAGCGCTCCACGGTCGTGGCGGTGAAATTCCGCTCGAACATCGCCTCGGCCGCGCCCAGCACGCGTTCGATCCGGGTCGTCTTCGGCGGATCGATCCGGTCTTCACGGCAACGCGCCAGCAACGCGCCGCGCAGCCGATCCCGCGACATCTCCACCGGACAGATCTTGGTGGCCAGCCAGTCGGCGAGCTTGTCCTCATCGCCCACCGTCGGCTCGCGGAAGTCGTGGAACTTCCTGATCTGCGCTCGGTGATACTCGATCGTGCGCCCGGACCAGTCATAGGAGGCGAACAACTCCGCGTCCACCTTGACCTGTCCCGCCATGAACTCCACCGCCGGGCGAGGCACGTCCTCCCGGCGAGGGAACCTCGCCTCCAGCTCGAAGAACTTCAGCATCAGACCGAAGCCGAGCCGCGTAGCCCCGGACTGGTTTGCCAGCAGCGCGAACTCCTCCTCATCCAGCGTCCAGCACTCGATCAGATCCTCTAACTCCCATTCGCGCCGCATGCCCGCGCCCTTTCTCCCGGACCTCCAACGAAGGTCAGGAGAAACATGTTTTGTAACCGCTCGACTACTGATCGGTATGTCTCACCCGTAATGGCGACGCAACGGATCCGACACATAGCTCTCTGCTGCTCTGCGGCTGGCCTCAAAGAGAGAGTCCGTGGCCACACTGCGCAACGGCAGTCACATAGAGTTACTTTGCGGCTGGTGACGCGGACCCGAGTGGGGGGCCTCTACCGCCGCCAGGGCTTCGACGTGATGGAGGCCGGAGCGCCGATGGACATGTGGATGGTCTTCGGCGTGCATTCCAGCATCCTGCCCGGCGCCGACGAGCGCTTCTCCTTCCGCCGTTTCCCGCCGGGCAGCGTGCACCGCGGCGGGTAGCCGGTTCGCGGTGCGCCCGTTGTCAACGTTTGGAGCTTTTGGGGCGTCTGTTCATCAGGAGGCGCTTGTGAAAGTTCTGAACGACGGCTTGGAGGAGGACGTGATGATGGCGTTGCTCCTCATCGAGGCCCTGCACCACGAAGCGGAGCGGCTGACCAGGACCGCGGCCAGCCGCGCGAAGCCCCAGGATGGCGCGCCCGTACCGGGCCCGGAACTCCTATAGCTCCGGCGAGCCGCCACTCGGTTGATCAGTGGGGCCTGCGCCTGCGCGGTGGTGAGCTTCTGTGTCAGCTCCTCGGGGGTGGCCTGCTGGCCTGCTTTGCTGGGGTCGAGGATGCCGAGCAGCTGCGCGGTGAGCTCGGCGCGCGCTTCGTCCCCACATGGAATGACTCAGATGCTTCCTAGATCACCATCTTGAATGACGCGGGAAGGGGGCACGGGTCGAGCGGGCACAGTGCCAGGTTCGCCGTCAGACCAATGATCATCGTCAAACTCCGGCACGTGGTCGGTGGTGCATTGGCCGGGTTCTCTTGAGCATCGGTTCCACTCCCCGAAACACGTCGGATCATCCACGCTCTTGATGTCCCATCTCAGACGCAGCGCGGTGCACAGACTCGAGTCCAGGGGAAGGGGCCCCACTTCTTCTTCCGAGTCCGGGGGCGCGAACAGGCCCAACGAGGCCAGAGCAGCACGGGCGATGCATCTGCTCTCCACGTCATTGTCGTTAAAGGCGGCGCCTGCTTGGATCGCGTGATCAATGGCCGTGCTGTACTCGTCGTGAGTCAGGTAGCGCATGGGCGAGGGAAGGGGGACCGGCGCGCCGGGCGAATTCTCGGACATGCCATCACGATGACAGAAGGGCGTCGATCCGTCATCATGGGCCTCTTCGCGAACGGCGCCCCTAACCCATACCCTGAGTCGTACCTCGCTGGTCAGCCGCACAACGACGCTTAGAACCACGCGCTCAGCGCTTAGCCTGCTGGTCGGCCTCGCTGACGCGGGCGCCGGCCGCCCACCGCTGCGCCTTGCCGGTCACCTGCTCGATGAACTCAGCCTGCGTCAAGCGGCCGTGCTTCGCCCACCACTCTTGCAGCTCATCCGACTGGGGGTCGAGGTTGGCGGCACACTGCTCGGCGAGTGCGCCTGCCTGACCGCCCAGGCGCTGAACATCGGCTACGCGCCCGTGGCCAACTCTTCGCATATCGCCCAAGTGGCCTCAAGGCCGGGGTGGCGGCTCGCCGTAGCTGTAGGAGGTCCAGGCCTACCGGCGCGCTACCCCGCCTGGGCGGCGGGAGCATGACCACGAGCGGATCGGCGACCGTGACCCGGCTGTGCCCGACCTGCCGGGCCACCGGCCCGGTGACCGACGACACGGTGGGCACCCTGTGGACCGAGAACGGGGTGACGATCGAGCAGTTCCACGCCGCGCACTGCGCGGACTATCTCGCCCAGCATGGCCCCCCACTCGGGTCGGCGCGACCAGCCCCAAAGTAGCTCTCTGTAGTCGTGCTCACGGATCGTGTTTTCGAGAGTCGTTCTAACGTGTTTCATAAGCGACCACCTATGAAACACCGACCCCGGCTGGCCGCGACCAGCGAATCCTCTGTTTCATAGGTCGGTGCAAACGGGTAACGGGTTGAAACACTCCTATGAAACGATCTCGGGGTGAGCAACGATGACTTCCGGCACGTGGAGGCCCACGCCTGCCCGATGACCTCCTGCGCGGCCCCGGCCGGTTCGCCCTGCCGGACCGGCAAGGGCAAAGTCGCCGTCCAGTACCACACCGCCCGCTTCCGGCTCGTGCCCGCGCTCGCCAAGTCGCTCACCGTAGCCACCCCGCCCGTCCGCAAGCCGGGCACGCTGTGGATCGAGCTGCCCCGCCCCGCCGCGGCCGCCGCCGAACCGGCAGGGCACGTGCGGATCGGCTACGCCCGCGCCTCCACCGTCCGCCAGTCCCTGGACACCCAGCTCGACTCCCTCAAGGCCGCCAGCGTCACCCGCGTCTTCGCCGAGAAGATCTCCACCCGCGCCACCACCCGCCCCGAACTCGACAAGGCCATCGCCCTGGCCCGCGAGCTCCGCTCCGCGGGCGTCGCGGTCACCCTCGTAGTGCACGAGCACAAACGCCTCGGCCGCGGCCTCGACCTGGCCGCCTTGGCCGAGCAACTGCGCGCCGCCGACATCGCCCTGGAGTTCCTCACCGGCGAGCTGCAGGGCAGCCACGACCCGTCCGGCGTCGTATTCACCGTGCTCGCCGCCCTGTCCGGGATGGAACGCGAGTACATCCGCGACCGCACCCTGGAAGGCCACGAATCCGCCCGCAGCCGCGGCAAGACCATCGGCGGCGCCACCGTCATCGACGACGCCATGCTGTCCATGGCCCTGCACCTACGCGCCCAGAACCTCAGCCTCCGCGACATCGCCGCATGCCTGGTCATCACCAGGGGCAAGAAGAAGGGCCACCACCCATCCCCGGCCACCATCCTGCGGATGCTTCGCGAACACGACGAGGCGAACGCCGCGGTGCCATCGGCGGCGACGCTCACGGGCTGACCGGCCGCTCATCGGCAGCACCGTCCACCCGCCAGCGGCGGTCCGCCCTCGTTCCTCACCCCGCCTCAGCATCCTGAGCGGCCGGCGAGCTGGTCGGTGCTTAGCGCCAAAATCCGGTCCGATCCTCCCCAGAGGCCAAACTCTGCGCGTGGGACTGGTCGCCAGAGCCAGTTCATCGTGCCGGGCCTCGACTCGTCACCCTGTTGCAGCCTGAGCGGGAACACGCAGCTCAGCGCCCTTGCCTGTCGTTGGCCTGTTCTTCGTTCTGTCTCGTGCCATGGAGGCGCTGTGTCCGATCTTGTGCAAGTGTGGGACGCCGAACTGGCCTACACCCACACCACCTTGGCCGACACGGGCGCTGCCGTGGCCCCGCACGTGGATGGCGCCGAGCAGATCTGGTGCGTCTACCAGTTCCAGCCCTCGGCCGGGATGGAGATCCACCACGCCATCTCGCACGCGCTGCTGGAGTGGCGGTGTGCCCTGTACGGGCTCGACCCCGACGACGTGCCGACGCTGCTCGACATCGCGTTGCACGAGCCGTACATACCGGGCGGGAACGACGTGTTCACCCGCACCGACCCCGGCGCCGTTAAGGTGCTGGAGGCGACGCGCGGCCTGCCGACGTGCTGGACGCCCGGCGTGCCAGAGCATGAGCGGCGCGCGGCCTACCTGGAGCGGATCAGGCTCGTCAAGGAGTATCGCGTCCGGTTGGAGGCCGCGCCGCGGGCGCTGCGCGCCGAAGCGCTCGCCTACGTTGGCTCGTCTCGGATAGCGCCGCCGGACCCGCTGGAACCGATCCTGTCGCTGGCCCGCCTGGACCCGGTCCGTGTCGAGGGCCGGCGGATGGCGGCAGAGTGGCTACGCGCCCACCGCGGTGACCAGCTTCCCCGGCCGACGTTCCAGCTCAAGCCTCCGGCCACGTTCATCGGCACGCAGCCCCGCACAGGGGGCAACGTGTGACCAGCGACGACATGCCGAGCGTGGCGCTGTCGCTGGAGACGCTGCGCCGCCTGGTCGAGGTCGGGTTCGCCCAGGTCAACGGCCAGATCGCGTTGCTGCGGCAAGAGTTGGAGCAGGTGAATGCCCAGCATGCCAGCCTCGCGCAGCGGGTGGAGCAGGATCGGCTGACCGCCGACGTCCGGCACGCCGCGTTGGAGGGCCGCCTGGATGCTCTCGAACGTGAGGCGGTGACCCGCTCGCAGCTCGGCGACCGTACCCGTCTGATCATCGCCATCGTTGGTGTGCTCGTCACCGTGGCGACCGCCGTGATCGCGCTCATCTCGCTGACGCGCGGCTGACCTACTTGCCCGGCGGGTTGTTCCTGTCGTGCGCCGCCTGAATCCGTTGCGCTGCACCTGACGTGGCGAAGTCACTGTCCGGGTGAAGCGAGGCATACCTCATGGCGCTGGCCTTGTCCTTGGCGGACGGGTGTTTGCCTCCCGCGCCTTTGCCGCCGCCCGTGCTGCTGCTCTTACTGCTCTTGTTCGCCATGGCCCGAGTATCTCCGGGCCCGCCGCAACCAGAAAGGTACCGGTTGCCTTGCTGGTGCTGCTCACCCACGACGGCGTGCTCCTTGTGCCCGCCGTCCTTCCCATCCGCGTCAGCGACGACGAGCTCAAGATGACCGTCGCCGACTGGCTCGCCCTCAAGGAGATCACCATGTCGTCGTCCTCCCCGGAGGAGATCCCGATCCTGGACGGGCAGCTTCCGCTCCCGCCGTACGCCGACGCGGCCCTGACCGCGCTCGACCCCGACCAGGACGGGCTGTCGCAGGAGCCCGGCTCGGCCGTCGAGGACGAGAGCGAGGTGGCCGATGGCGGCGACCAAGCCTGAGGACCGGCTCCTCGACGTCGCCCGCGCCCAGCTCGGCTACACCGAGAGCCCCACCGGGTGGACGGCGTTCGGGTCGTGGTGGGCCAAACGCCACGACAAGCCTGCCTCGTGGGCGCTGGAGCCGGGGTTGAGGACCGGCGGACAGCCGTTATCGATGAGAATGATCATGGAGCTGTGAAAGATTAGAACGCTCGCTTTGTAACAGGTTGATCGCTGTGGGTTGACCGCGGGTGGGCTGGGCCTACTTTGCTGGCATGCCTGCGGAATTCCTGTCCGCTGAGCAGAGAGCGGCCTACGCATCGTTCGCCGACATGCCGTCGCTGTCGGACCTGGAGAAGTTCTTCTTCCTGGACGACTTCGACCGGAACTTGATCGCCCAGTCGAGGGCCGATTTTCACCGGTTGGGCGTTGCCGTCCAGATCGGGATGGTCCGGTACAAGGGGCTGTTCCTGGAGGATCCGCTGGCGGTGCCATGGCCGGTGGTGGACTATCTGGCCGAGCAACTGGGGATTGGTGATGCGTCGCAGGTCAAGAAGTACGCCGTTCGTGCGCAGACGGCCTATGACCATGCGTGGGTGATCCGGGACGCCTACAGCTACCACACCTTCGACGACCGCGACAGCTGGAGCGGGCGGCAACTGACGCGCCAGTTCCGGACCTTCCTGCACGGCCGGGCGTGGACGCACGCCGAGGGGCCGGTGGCGTTGTTCGAGCAGTCGGTGGCGTGGCTGCGGCGGCATCGGGTGCTGCTGCCCGGGGTGACCGTGCTGGAGCGGCTGGTGGGCAGCGTGCGGGAACGGGCCGATGTCCGCATGTACACGGTGGTGGCCAAGCAGGTCCGCCGTGCCGATCCGGACTTGCCGGGGGCGTTGTCGGGTCTGCTGGTGGTCCCGGAGGGCTCGCGTGTCTCGGAGTTGGAGAAGCTGCGGCAGGCGCCCAAGCGGACGTCGGGCACGGAGATGGTGCGGGCGCTGCAGCGGGTGGACAACCTGGCCGGATTCGGGCTGGGCCGTGTGAACGTGTCCAAGGTGCCGGTGCGGCGGATGAAGACCCTGGCCAAGTACGGGGCTGGCAGCAAGGCGCCGGCACTGGATCGGCCGGTCGAGCCGCGCCGGACCGCGACGCTGCTGGCGGTGACCCGGAGTCCGGAGGCCGAACAGATCGACGATGCCCTCGATCTGTTCGCGCTGCTGATGGCCACCAGACTGATCAGCCCTGCCCGCCGCAAGTCCGCCGACGAACGCCTGCGGATGCTACCCCGGCTGGAGCGGGCCTCCAAGCTCGTGGCCAAGGCCGGCCGCGTCCTGGTCGCCCAGCTCGACCTGGTCGACCAGGAGGGCGCAGACCTCGATGTGGCAGCGATGTGGACCGCAGTTGCCGAGATCGCCGGCGCCAGCAAGGAACAGGTCCGTGCGGCGCTGGAGGTGGTGGAGGAGCTGGTCCCCGAGGAGGACGGCGCGGCCGAGGTGGCGATGCGGGCCGCCCTGGTCGAGAAGTACAACACCGTGCGCCCGTTCCTGCGGCTGCTGGGCGAGTCCAAGGCGCTGTCAGCGGCACCGGGCGGGCGCCGGGTGCTGGCCGCAGTACGCCGGTTGCCGGAGCTGTCGCGACGGCAGGTCAGCAAGAAGCCGCTGCTGCCCAAGGAGATCGACGCCGCGCTGGTGACCCCGTCCTGGAAGCGGACGGTGTATGCCAACCCGGACCTGCCGCAGGGCGCGGTGGATCGTGACGCGTACGTCGTGTGCGTGCTGGAGCACCTGATGCGGGCCCTGACGATCAGGGATGTGTTCGCCTCGCCGTCGCTGCGCTGGGCCGACCCGCGCGCCCATCTGCTGGCCGGGGCGCAGTGGGAGGCGATCGCCGAGGACGTGCTGGCTTCCCTGTCGCTTACCGATCCGGTCGCGGAGCATCTGAACGGCAAGGTCCTGGCCCTGGACGCGGCCTGGAAGCAGATGGCCGCCCGGCTGGAGGAGGCGGGCGAGGACGCGCTGGTCTCGGTGGTGAGTCCGGCCGGGGGCGGGCGGGCCCGGCTGTCGGTGGAGAAGCTCGGCGCGCTGGGTGAGAGCGAGTCGCTGGCGTGGCTGCGGGCCGCCTGCCAGGCGATGCTGCCCCGCATCGACCTGCCCGAGCTGCTGCTGGAGGTGCACACCTGGACTGGGTTCCTGGACGCCTACGTGCACCTGGCCGACATCTCCACCCGCATGAACGACCTGCCCAGGACGTTGGTGGCGCTGCTGATCAGCGAGGCGTGCAACGTCGGGCTGACGCCGGTGATCAAGGCCGGGGATGAGGCGCTGACCCGTGGCCGGCTCTCGCACGTGGATCAGAACTATGTGCGCGGCGAGACGCACGCCGCGGCGAACGCGATCCTGGTGGAGCACCAGGGCCGGGTGCCGATCGTCGCGGCGTGGGGCGGCGGGCTGCTGGCCTCGGTGGACGGGCTGCGGTTCGTTGTCCCGGTCAAGACGATCAACGCCGGGCCCTCACCTAAGTACTACGGCTATAAAAGGGGTTTGACCTGGCTTAACGCAGTGAATGATCAGGTGGCGGGGATCGGGCAGATGGTGGTGCCGGGCACGCCCCGCGATTCGCTCTACATCCTGGACTGCCTGATCAATCTGGATGCCGGGCCGAAACCCGAGGTGGTCACGACTGATCAGGCCAGCGACAGCGACTTGGTGTTCGGGATCTTCTCCATGCTCGGCTACCGGTTCGCGCCCCGCTTCGCCGACCTGGGCGACCAGCGGTTCTGGCGGGCCGACCTGCCCGACGGCAGCAGCGGCGCGTACGGGGTGCTGGAGGCGATCGCTCGGAACAAGGTGAACATCAAGAAGGTGCTCACGCAGTGGCCGGACATGGTGCGGGTCGCCGGGTCGCTGGTGACCAACCAGGTGCGCGCCTATGACCTGCTGCGCATGTTCGCCCGCCAGGGTAACCCGACCCCGCTGGGGCAGGCGTTCGCCGAGTACGGCCGGATCGACAAGACGTTCCACCTGCTCAGCATGTTGGACCCGATCGATTCCAGCTATCGCCGCAGCCTGGGCAAGCAGTTGTCGGTCCAGGAGTCTCGGCACCGTCTGGCACGCAAGCTCTGCCATGGCAACGCCGGGAAGATTCGGCAGGCCTACCGGGAGGGCCAGGAAGATCAGTTAGCGGCATTGGGGCTGGTTCGCAATGCTGTGGTTTTGTGGAATTCGAAGTACTTGTCGGCGATCCTGGACCAGTTGCGTGCCCAGGGCGTGCCGGTCAAGGACGAGGATGTGGCCCGGCTGTCCCCGCTGGGCCACGCTCATCTCAACTGCCTGGGCCGCTACGCGATCGCTTCCTCGGCCCCAGACAAGGGCCTGCGTCCGCTCGGAGCGGCGGCGCTGCCCCAGGACGCATCTTCCGCCGTCGTGGACGAGGACGCCGTGTAAACCATTGATCAGCGGTCGTCGGCCCCTGTGAGAGGTCGGGTCGAAGCCTTGCACGTGGCTCGTGGGCCGTGCTTATGGCCGATCTGGGTGAGTATCTGTTTCCTCTGAACCGTCGATCTTGTCCGTGATGATCAGCCAGGTTCTGCGGTACCTCGCCCCTGAGGCCGGCAATCACCGGGGCGGCATGGATGGCGACCAGTGCGGCCTGCAGGTGTGACGGTCCACGAGCCGAAGGCCCGTCCTCACCAGCACCCAGCCGAGCCGCTCCTCGAAAGCACTGATGACCGACGCGGGGGCGACCAGGCGGGCTTTGCGCTGCCGGTCAGCCTCCTCCCACAGCTCACGGGCTCGTACGCCTTCAACGAATAGGTATAAGTCTGGATGCATCGTGATCTCCTGGATGATCGTCACGGTCGGAACGGAAGCCGTACGTGTGCACGGCGACGTACTCACGGCTCTGTACGCGCGACAGCGGCCGTCTCCGGTGAACATGGGCCGGTAAGTGGGTCTGTGCGACCTTGTGGGTAGCACCCCCTGATCCTTCGGTCAGATGCGGGGCGGCGCATCCGCGCTCGGAGAGGGCGACGCCGTGGCGTGCTGGGCTGTTGCCGTGCCGGTCGCGGGAGTCGGTTGGCCGCGGTGGATCCATAGGAGGGCTCCTGTCAACAATACGGTTCCTCCCAGCAGCCAAGGAGTCGGGCCGGGCGGCAGGACACCTACGAGTAAGCCAGTGAGGGCGCCGACCAGTTGCAGGGCGAGAGACTGGACGGATAAGGCGGTAGCGCGGCCCGCACTTGTGACCCGGCGGTGCAGGAGGTCGTTTTCGCTCGGGCCCGCCGAGCCGAGCCCGAGGTACACCAGGCCATAGCCGGTGGCCGCGAGGGCTGTCGCGGGTGCTCCGGTGGATGCTGCGGTGGCGCCGAGGAGGAGCAGGCCGCTGGCGCTGGTCCCAAGACTTGCCAGGACCGCGCGCTCGCCGCTGCCTGCCAGCCGTGCGATGAGCGGTGCGAGGTGGCTCCCGAGACCCGAGCAGAGGAAACCGGCACAAGCAAGCGAGGCGAAGACCACCGCGCCAGACTCCGATGCGCCGGTCAGGATCGCAACACGGCCCGGTGTGAGCAGTTCGATGGCGGCCAGCGCACTGCCGGCGGCGCCCGCGCTGAGGAGGATACGGCGGACCATCGCGTCGCGTCCGCCCAGACGCAGTCCATCTGCGATGGTGACAGGGATACCTCGCAGTACGCCGCGCAAGGTGGCCGCCGGCCGAGGTGGCTCGCGCAGGGCCGTCAGGACGTACAGCACGAAGACGATCTCGATAGCAGCGGCCAACAGTAGCGGGACCGATAACGGAAGAACCAGGCCGGAGGTTGCTTGGCGCAGTTGCGTACCCACGTCCGGGCCGGTTGCCAGCATCCAGGGCACGGCGCCGCCGAGCAGGGTGCCGGCGGCCAGCGCCGCCGATGTTGCGGACTTCCCTCGGGCTAGACCGGGACGCAGGTCGGCGCTGGGGCCGGAGTGCGCATGGACGATGTCGACGTACCAGGCCTCGGCTGGCCCGCTGGACAGGGCTCGGCCCGCCCCCATGAGGGCCATGCCGCAGGTGAGCACCCAGGGTGTGGTGCCCAGGCCTTGGAGCAGGAAAGCGGCCAGATTCAGCAGACCGGCGGCGGCCAGGACGGTGCGCCGTCCCAGGACGTCGGACAGCCCTCCTGTGGGCAACTCCAGCGCGGCGGCGGTGAAAGAGTGCGCGGCAAAAAAGCCCGCGATGGCCGCCAGAGACATGCCACGTTCGGTGAAGAGCAGGATCAGGGGCGCGATGGTCAACCCGGCCGGAAGCCAGAAGAGCACGCAGGCTGTGACATAGCGGCGACGCGCGGCGCGCATGTTCAGCGGCTCGGTCACGATGCGTCCTCGCCCGTAGGCACGGGAACGGAGACGTCCGGATCAACGTCGGGATCGTGCGGTGCGAGGGGCAGTCCGGCGATGAGGAAGACGACCTGCGCGACGCGGGGGTCGCCCGCGTCTCGGGTGGTCAGTTCCTCCACTTTCCGATCGAGCACCTGCCGCAGCTCGGTGAGAGACTCGGGGGTCAGCCGGAGCAGCAGGTCGGATATATCCGATGGTTCCAGCCACTCTTGACCGAGACGCCCGGCGGCGATGTCGGCCTCATGCCGGGCAAGGGACGCCTCCAGGTGCTCGATCTGCCGTCTGCGTGCGAAGCTGACGAAGGCGCGGCTTTCCGGCGCCGCGTCCATCTCCTTGTTACTCCAGGACGTCACCAAGTGCACCGCCCGCCAGCGGCGCTCTCGCCTGTCGTTGTGCTCGGCCTCGGCAACGAACGCATACTTCGCCAAAACCCGCAGGTGATAGCTGGTGGACGCGGATGTCTCTCCGGTCCTGACCGCGAGTTCGCTCGCGGTGGCAGGTCCGTCCTGCCGCAACAAACCGAGCAGCCGGATGCGCAAGGGATGCGTGAGCGCCTTCAGCGCAGCGGCATCCTGCTCAGGGTCGAGAACGCGCTTGTGCTCTTCGCTGGCCATGGCCAAAGAGTAGATCCACCAACACACTTTCCCAAAGTATTTCTGCAAAAAATCTTTGGGAAAGTGTTGCGGTGGGAGCTCAGCGCAAAGGCCGGCGGCGACATTCGGTTACGACGAATTGGTCATGGAAAAGGAGTCGGGCAGGCGCGGGGTCGCGCGACCGGCATGGGAGGCGCTCCTGGCGCTGCCCAAGGCGGGCGACACCTTGAAGTTCTGGAAGTCCGACCGGTGGGGCCGCTCGGCGGGGCACGTGCTGACTACCGTCAACGAGCTCCGCGACCGCGGCATCACGGTGGTGTCGCTGACGGAGAACTTCGATCTGGGCACCAAAGAGGGCCGGTTCATGTTCGCGGTCCTGGCCGCTGCCGCGGAGTACGAGCTGGAGCTGCGCGCCGAGCGCCAGGCCGAGGGAATCACCGCCGCCAAGCGCCGCGAAGCCACCGGCGCCATGCTCCCCGGCAAGAAGAAGACCGGCCGGCCGCGCGCCATCGGCCCCGCCGAACTGGCCACACTACGCCGCCTGGTCGACGACGGCGCCTCGGTCACCGAAGCCGCCCGCACGCTCAAAATCGGCCGTTCCACCGCCTACGCAGCACTCGCGCGCCGCTGACCAGTAGCTACCCCACCCGCATCCCGCACTCTGCTCGACCGCGCCCCCTAGCAAGATCGTTCTCATCGATAACGGCTGTCCGCCGGTTCCTCACCCCCGGTGTAGAGCGGCCGCTCCCCGATCCGCTGCCACAGGGCGTCGACCACCTCGTCCACGCCGCGCCGCATGGCGTCGGCACTGGTGACCACGCCGAAGCCCATCCGCCGGTCGCCGTCGCGCAGGCAGGACGACAGGCGTCCAGGCCCAGATCCAGGTGAGCGTCCCATGCCGATCTGGATGGTGCCGTACAGGTTGGCATGCGGCCAGAACAGCGGCGACAGAGCGCGCCAGTCGGCGTCGGTGAGCCGCCCCGGCCCAGGCCGGGTCTTTGAGACCACCTGGACCAGGTGCGTGTTCATGAAGACCAGCGCCGACTGCAGCAGGTGAAGAGCGAGCATGCTGGTTTTCGTAGTGCACATCGCGGTTGTCCTCAAAGTCAACCGGCAGGTCTTCTTCGCGGTTGCGCCAGCGGGCGGCACCATCGGCATAGATGGGCGTGGCGAGATAGGCAGAGGCCGCTCACGTTGGCCACAGTTGGCTTCCGTGCTGCTGCGCCCGGATGAGTACTTCAGCCGCGGCTGTCTGGTAGTACAGCACCGACCGCCCAGCCCGCCGTCGCCCCGCCAGCCCGCCGTCGAGCAGGATCTTGAGATGGCGGCCGACGGACCCGAGCCCCTGCCCGGTCAGCGCGACGAGTTGCGTCGTACTCTTCGGCGTGTCCAACAACATCAAAACCGCCGCCCGCCCAGTCCCGAGCAACCTGCCCAGCGACTGAGGCACGGGCGTCCGTTCCGCCTCGGCCAGCGCCCCCGAACACGGGTAGATCGCCGCATACCGATGCGGCTCCTCCGCCGTCACCCACCCCTTATATGGGGTGACGGGTACGAACATCAGGTGCGCCCCCGAGATCTCCATCGGCGGGTAGTCGAAGGCGTTGATCTGCAACCGGCCCTCACCGAGCCAGCGCATCGCGGGCCGCAACTCCCCCAGCGCTGCAGCCCAGCCGCCCTGGCTGAGCCGGCGAGTGCGCGACACGACATCCGACTCCAGGATTGCCCTGCGCCGCGGCCACGTCGGTAGCACCGTCTCCTCCCACACCCACTCCAGTACCTCGGCCAGGCGGTGTGGCAGGTCAGAGCGCTCAAGCAGGCCAGGAAGCGGACCGCGCAGCGACACCAGCAAGTCTGCACGGGCAGCCTCGCAGGACGTTCGCCTGATCACCGCCAACTCCTGCTCGAACGTGACCTCGTCCTCGCCGGACGGCGTGGGCGTCAGGAAATCGGCGTGCCAGTTGTGCCTGCCGATGGCGGCCGGGACGAGCAGCGTCGCGACCTCATCGCCGGCCAGCCGCCGCCGGTAGCCGGGCAGGTGAGTGGCCAGCCACGCCTGCTCGCCCGGATGAGCGCCTGCCCCCTTGTCGAGCAGCATCAGGGCGGCGATCGCCTCGGCCAGCGGGGATATGACGAAGCGGGCGCTCGCCAGCGTGTCCGCGTTGATCTGCCACCAGCCCATCGTTTCGCCTCCTTGCGAAACATTATTGCGCGGACGGCCTGGCGCCCCAGACTCCGCTCATGCGTACGTACCGCGAACTCCTGCGCACACCGGAGTTCAAACCGTTCTTCTTGACCGTATCGACGCAGGTGGCGGCCGCGACCGTGAGCGGGCTCGCGCTGAGCACGCAGGTGTACGCAGCGACCGGGTCACCGTTGCTGTCGGCGCTCAGCATGTTCGGCCCATCGCTGGCCCAGGTGGTCGGGGCGACGACGCTGATGTCAGCGGCCGATCGGCTACCGCCACGTGCCGCCATGACAGGAGTGGCACTGCTCTTCTGCGTCGGCACCGCCGCTCTGGCCATCCCGGGGCTGCCCTTGGCGGCCCTCTTCGCGATCATCCTCGGGATCGGTCTGGTCGGCTCGGTAGGCGGCGGGGTCCGCTACGGGCTGCTCAACGAGATCCTGCCCCAGGACGGTTTCCTGCTGGGGCGGTCGTTGATCAACATGTCTGTCGGGGTGATGCAAATCTGCGGGTTCGCGGCGGGCGGGGTACTGGTGTCCGTGCTGTCGCCGCGCGGCACGCTGCTGATCGCCGCCACCTTGAGCCTGACCGCTGCCGGCGTGGCCAGGTTCGGTCTAGGTGAGCGTGCGCCGCGGGCCGTGGGACGGCCGTCCGTGGCCGCGACGTGGCTCTCGAACGTACATCTGCTGTCGTCGCCGCCGCGCCGCCGCCTGTATCTGGCACTGTGGGTACCGAATGGGCTGATCGTCGGCTGCGAGTCGTTGTTCGTACCGTTCGCGCCCGAACATGCGGGTACGCTCTTCGCCTTCGCGGCGTCTGGCATGCTGGCGGGGGACGTTGTGGTCGGCAGGCTCGTGCCGGCGCGGTGGCAGGGGCGGCTGGGTTCCCCGTTGCTGCTCCTGCTGGCCGTGCCGTACCTGATCTTCGCCTTGGACCCGCCGATGCCGGTGGCGCTCGTGGCCGTTACGGTTTCGGCTATCGGGTACGCGGCGAGTCTGGTGCTGCAACAGCGACTGGTGGAGCTGACCCCGGCGGAGATGAGCGGGCACGCGCTAGGACTGCACTCGTCCGGCATGCTCACCATGCAGGGCGTCGCTGCCGCTCTCGCTGGAGTGCTTGCCCAGAGCACTTCGCCGGAGATTGCGATGAGCATCATGGCGGCGGCGTCTGTGATGGTCACGCTAGCGCTGGCACACGGGACCTCTGAGCCGGTGTATCCAAGGGGACTTTAGCGGGGGCCGAAGAAGACTGGGGATGGAAGTCGGCCAGGCAGACCCCTGCATAGATCCGCAGGACGTCCAACCGCGTCCCTCGAACTCGACAGTATCGGCGCCCAGACAAGGGGTGACTACACCCTGCGATGGGCGATGGTGCACGTGACGATGGACACGAGCCGACATGCCGCACACGCGGATGTGCTGCGCGAACTCCTGGACGGCGAGTGGGGCTGGTAGTTGCGGGTGCGTGTCGCACAACTGGTTTCCGTCCGTAAGCGCAGCACCACGACCGATCATCATGCCGCTACCTGGAGCAGCGCGCGGGGACACCGCCGGGCCGAGATCGCCACCACCTCCACGACCTGTACGGATGAGTATTCGGCACCCGAAGTGTGGAATCGCCGGGTGGTGAGGAGGGCTCCCCGCCACCCGGCGGCTGTTTTATGTGGCTTGTGTGGCTATTGGACGGCGTGGGCGCTCTTGGTCGTGTCGCGCAGGTTGAAGGCGCGGGTGGTGGTCTGCTTGATGGTGTTGCCCGCCTTGTCCCAGGCCTCGACCTTGAGGGTGACGGCGCCCTTGGTGGTGTTGAAGGCGGGGTACTGGGTCTTGGCGGTGTAGGTTCCGTCCTTGTTGCTCTTGAGCGAGACGGGGGTGTAGGTGGCGCCGTCGTCGGTGCTGGCCCACAGCTTCAGGCCGGCGATGTCGGGCATCTTGGTGGCGGAGGGCGAGTGGTAGGGGGTCACGGCGAAGGTGTGGGAGCGGCCGGCGGGCACGGTGTTGTCGGTGGCCAGGCTGTCGCCCAGGTCATAGCTGACGAACACCACCGGGGCGGGCTTGCAGCGTTCGGCCGTGCCGTACAACGCCTCGAGGGAGCAGAAGGATCCGGGCAGGCGCTCGGTCTCCACAGGAGTGGTGAAGGTCCACTCGGTATCGTTCTGGGCGTTCTTGGCGGTCAGCCGGTAGCTGCCGGAGCCCTCTGGCAACGAGAAGTGCGGGAGGAGGTCGGTTCCCGCGACCAGGGTACGTGGGATCTCCTGGCCGCCCTGGTAAAGACGGATGTCGAAGAGGGCGGCGTCGCTCTGCTGGCCGTCCCACATCCCCTTGTATTGGCGGTTGGCCGGCCCGCCGTTGGCCGACTCGATCTCCGCCCAGAGGACGTTCCCTCGCACACAGATCATGCATCGGAAGTTCGCACCCCAGTTCGCGGAGGGCTCGGCGAGCCTGATGACCTTCTCCGAGCCTGTGTTCGCGCCAGGCGTGAACGGAGTGGTCAGCCACGACTGCTTGGTACGGAGGGGCTTGTCGAACACTTCTAGGAGCCACTGGGGCTGGGTCATGTTCAACGCCTTCGGGTCGGACATCGAGTCCATGCCGTGCGAGCTGATGACGTCCGGGTCGAGCGGCCCCACCCAGTCAGTCCGTTGTGCCGCGGTAAACAGAGGGAAGCCCCAGCCAAGGGGCGCCGATGCCAGCGGGGCGACGTCGTCCACCTTCCAGGCGTATCGCCAATCGCGGTACTGCGTGGGTGTGGCGGCATGGACGTCCATGTCGATCTGGGCGAGGTCGCGGTTGGTGAAGGTGTAGTGCAGCGATCGCGGCACCCGGCCTTCCTCGTAGGGGGCGAAGGTGTAGGTATGGGGCGATTCCGGGGTGCCCATCACCTGGATGGTGACCGGCCCATCGGCGATCTGCTCACGCAGTTGGAGCGCTTCCCGGGCGGGAAGGGACACGTTGGGGATGCCGATGGGCTTGGACGTCCCGCTCCACGCGATGGGGAGCGGAATCCCGCAGTCGGTGCCCACCTTCGGGAAGTGCACCACCCCGGCCGCACCGGCATCGCGAAGAGAGCCGAGCCGGTCGATCTGGACCCCGCACTCCTGGCCGCCGAAGACCGATGGCGCCATCGGAGCCTCCATGAGGACGAGCTTGCCGCGTAGATCGCGACCGGCGATGTCTTCTGGTCTGCCCTCGCCGACGTCCACGAGCTCCAGGTCCTGCGTCCCGGTGAACGACCGGTAATCGTAGTAGAGGCCCTGTGCGTGCCCCCAGTTGTAGAGAGCGTGCATCGGGGCGGTCGGGTGCAGGGTGAGCTTCTTGGACTTCCGCACATCCATGGCGACCTCGGTCTGCCCGAGTGTGAACCGGCTGTGGAAGCGGAATTTGCCCTTGGTGACCGGCTTGGTGGGGGTGGCCCACATCCGCAGCCACGAACCGACGATCGTGTCACTCGAAACCGAACTCATGTAAGCGGTGCCGTTGGATGTGGTCCGCTGATACACCATTCTGGGGTCGTTGTTCAGTGGTTCGGCTGGTTTCGGGGTGGTGAAGCGGATCTCGGAGGCCTGCCGGGCGTCCAGGGTGATCTCAGTGTCGCCGGTGACGGTGATCTCGGGGCTGAGCAGGAACACCACGTTGAAGCGGTCGTCGTCGCCGATCCAGGTCAGCAGTTGCGCCACGCTGATCGTGCCCTGCGGGACGCGGGTGACCGTGGTCCCTTCCTCGGTTACGCGGGTCGTGGTGATGACGCCCTTGTCGCCGGCTACGTCGATTGTGTCCTGGGACCAGGGGCTGCTGGGCTTTCCGTCCCGGCCCAACGTGTGGACGGTGAGCGTGGCCATGGGCGCGGCGCGGACCGCGCCGACGGGAGTGCGCAGTTTGACGCCGTCGGCGGTCGCGGTCACCGCGCCGGCGTAGTCGTCGATGTCGGTCAGGCCCTTGGGGTCGAGCGTGACGGTGGTGGTCGCGGTGCCGGAGGCCGGCACGGTGAGCGTGGAGTCGGCCAGGCTGAGCGCGCCGGTCACAGCGGTGCCGTCGGACGTGCGCAGGGCCGAGGTGAGGGTCAGGGTGACCGGCTGGTCGCCGAGGTTGGTGTAGGTCAGCTTGCGGCTGACGGTCTGGCTCTCCGCGTCCAGCGTGGCGAAATCGAGGCTGGCGGTGGTGGCGAAGACTTGCTGGGCGTGCGCCCTGGCCAGGTCGACCCGGCCCGCGCCCTGTTTGTAACCGCTCAGCTCGTCGTCCTTGGCCGTCGACATCAGCGCGGCCTTGAGCTGCGGGCCGCTCCAGTCCGGGTGCTCCTGGGCCAGGATCGCCACGGCCCCTGCCACGTGCGGGGTGGCCATCGAGGTGCCTGCGGCGGTGGTGTAGTGATCGTCGGCGGGAGTGCCCATCGTGGTGCCCGCGGCGCGGGCGGCGGTGATGGCCACTCCTGGAGCGGCGATATCGGGCTTGAGCGCGCCGTCTCCGAAGCGCGGCCCCTGGCTGGAGAAGCTGGCCCACTGGTCGCTCTTGTCCACCGCGGCCACGGTCAGCGCCGCATCGGCCGTCCCCGGGGAGGCGACCGTCTCGGCGCCAGAGGCGCCGATGTTGCCTGCGGCGATCACGAACAGGGCGCCGGTGGAGGCGCTCAGCGCGTTGACCGCCTGGCTCATCGGGTCGGTACCATCGGTGGGGCCGCTGCCCAGGCTCATGCTGACCACCTTGGCGCCGCTGGCCGCGGCCCATTCCATGCCCTCGATGGATTGTGAGTCCGTGCCGGAGCCCGAGTTGTCCAGCACCTTGCCGATGACCAGCCTGGCGCCCGGTGCGACGCCCTTGTACTTGCCGCCCGAAGCGGCCCCGGACCCGGCGATGGTGGAGGCCACATGGGTGCCGTGGCCGTGCCCGTCCTTGACCTCCTCGCCGGTGATGAAGGACTTGGCAGCGATGACCTTGCCGGCCAGGTCCGGGTGATCGGCGTCAATGCCGGTGTCCAGGATGGCGACTTTCACGCCGGTGCCGTCGTGCCCGCCGGCCCAGGCCTGCGGCGCGCCGATCATCGGGACGCTCACGTCCAGATCGGCCTTGACCTTGCGGTCCAGCCACACCTTGGCGATGCCACCGCGCAGGGTGTCCGGCACGTTGGACAGCCCCACGACCCCGTTCGTGTCCGTCTTCTCGGGTACGGCCCGCACCGCACTCCAGAACGTACCCGCCTCGGCCTTGGTGACGGTGACCGCGGAGGCGTTGATGCTCTCCAGCGCGTGCCCGGGCTCGCTGGCCGGGATCGCCTTGGCGGCGGAGGCGATGGCCGCGGCGCTGTCCTGCTTGGGGTACTGCACGATGACCGGCAGCTGCTTGGCCTGGTCATCGGCGTAGCCGTTCTCGGCCAGGTAGGTGACGTTGAACAGCTCCCTGTCCAGGCGACCGGCCTGGATGGCCGGCATCGCGTCGCTAGGGGTGACGTACACCCCGTCCGGGGTGGCCATCGTGGACAGCCGCGGCAGGGTCCCATCGGGGCGGGCGACGGCTTTGGCGTCCACAGCGTACTTGCCGCCGCCGGTGTCGTTCAGCTGCACGGCGTCCCCGGTGACCAAGGTGACCGTGTGCGAGCCCGCCCCCAGCCCGGTCAGCGTGATCGGGCCGGATGGCGGTCCCGCCGCGGGGGTGATCTGCGCGGGCTCCTGTCCCTCGGCCAGTGCGGCTGGCGAGCCGGGCGCCACCATTGTGCCGAGCAGCAGGATCGACGCTGTCAGAAGTGCCCCTCTGCGCGCCGCTTTCCGGCGGGTGGGGGTGGGTGGGGTGGCGGCGCCGTCCGGCGGCCGGTCGTGCGAGCTGTGTGAAGACATGCGGAACTGCCCTTTCGAGGGAGGGAGCTGGGCGGAGAAGGGAGAGGAGGTCAGACCGGCTCGAACCCCTCGGGGGTGTCGTCGGGGGGTTCGGTGGCCGCCTCATCCGGCGTGAGTGTGGGGGACGCCGGGTCTTTCCCGTCGGCGTCGTCCTGAGCGGCGTCGTCTGCCGGGTGATGGCCACCCGTGGAGTCGGTTTCGGGCATGCCGTTAGCGTTGCTTGCTCGGTACGACGGGACTATGGGGGACATCCCCCATTCGGGGAGCGGCGGTTGAGGGGGCCTGTGGGGGGTGCGCCTGCCGCTCCGGAGGCGCGCTCGCCTTTACGGTTCGTCGCGATTCGGGCCCAGGTGCGTCCCCAGGGTGGCGCGGGAGCGGAGCCCGAGCTTGCGCAGAGCAGCGCTGAGATGCTTCTCCACCGTCTTGGGTGACAGGAACAGCTCCCGGCCGATCTCCCGGTTGGTCAGCCCGGCGGCGGCCATCGAGGCGACTTCCCGCTCCCGGGGGGAGAGGGTGGGGCCGTAGCCGTGTGGACCGCCGGGGTATCGGCTCTTCGTCGCCACCCCGTGCCTGCGGGCCACCTGCGCGGCGCGATCCAGGTCCCATCGGGCCCCCAGTTCTTGGAACGCCGTGATCGCCGCGCCGAGCGGCTCCTCCGCTCGCTCGTCTCCGGCGGCGAAGAGGCATCCGGCCGCCTGCTCGTGGGCCTGGGCCGCCTCGTACGGGGCGCCCAGCCGGTCGTAGGCGGATGCCGCCGCCAGGAAATGCCCCGCGGCGTCCCGGCTCCCGGCGGTCAGGTGGCCGCGCGCGTGCGGGAGCGCGGCCGCAGCCAGCGGGGCGTCCAGGCCGTCCAGCGTCACCGAGAGCCGGGCGACCAGGTCGGCGGCCTGGTCCTGTCTGCCGATCGCGGCCAGCGCCTCTGCCAGCGCGGGCACTGCCCGTACCGCCAGCGGCCACAGCCCCTTGGTTTCCCACACCGCGACCGCCGCGCCGGTGGCCGCGAGGGCCGTCTCGGCCTGGCCATGCGCGGCGGACAGCCGTAAAAACCCGGTCACTGACAGCGGAAGCAGCTCATATCCACCCAGCGCCATGGTGCGCTGGACGATGTCGGACAGGTCGCGCCGGGCGGTGTCCAGAACGCCGCGGGCCAGCGCCAGGCAGGCCGCGACCGTCTCGGCGGTGATCCGGTCGAACGGGCGCTCGCCGTACTCTTCCAGCAGCACCGCCACCTCCTGATCCAGCCCGGCCCACCGCCCCCGGCCATAGGCCAGGAGCAGCCCGACCAGCCGGCATCTGGCCAGCGGTTCGCCGGATGAGTCATCCTCGGCCGCACCCCGCGTCGCGGCGCTGAGCAACTGGTCTGCGATCTGGAAATGCCCGGCGCAGCAAGCGTTCTCCGCGATGGACCGGTAGGCGTTGATCTCCTGGCGATGCCGGGGCCTGCCACCGGTCCTTTGGCGGACATCCTCGGTCAGGGCGGCCCAGCGTGGATCGCCGATCCCGCTCAGCGACGTCGCGACCTTGCCGAGCACGAAGACCTCCTCGACCGGATCATCGATGGCGGGCACGGTCTCCAGCGCGCGGTTCAACCAGTAGGCGTGCTCGGTCAACGGCACAGCGGGATCGATCGGCCGGCCCAGCCCGGTCATCACCCACGCCGCTAGGTCAGGCCGGTCGTCCAGGTCGTCGACGGCCGCCGCGAAGGCGCGGCGCTGCACGCTGGGATCGTCACCGAGCCTCTCCTGCAGTACGCCGATCAAGAAGTGCAGTTGCCCGCGCAACGGGCCGGGCTGCTCCGACTCCAGCGCCTCCGAGAGGAGGTCGACCACCTCCGGGGGGTGCAGCACCTGGCAGGCCGCCCAGCCCAGCCGCGCCGCCAGGTGTCCCCGGCGTTCGGGCTCCAGCGGCGCGTTGCGCAGCACATCCTCCAGAATGCGCACCGCCTCGGCGTCGTCGCCGAGCATCGACGCCTGCTCGGCAGCCTGCTCGGCAACGCCCACCCACTCCTGCAACAGGTCGGCCTGGCGCAGATGATGCGCCCGCTGCCCCAGCGGCACCGGCTCAACCGACCGCACCGCGGCCGCCGCACGCGTATGCAGATCCTGCCGCCGCCCCAGCGGGATCCCTCCGTACACCGCCTGCGCGGCCAGCACGTGGCGGAAAACCACCATCCCGTCCCGCTCGGCCAGTAGCCCGGACACCAGCAGCTCGTCCAGCCCTGCGACCGTCTCGGCCCGAGACAGCCCGGCCACCTCGGTCAGCGCCGCCACCGCCGCCGGCGCCTGCAACACCGCCGCCGCCTCGGCCACCCCCCGTGCCGCCACCGGCAGCCGGCCTACCCGCTCCCGCACCGAATCGCGCACTCCCGGCGGCACGTCCAGCTCCGCCAGCGCCTTACGTGCCCAGCGCCCGCTCCGCAGCCGGATCAACGCCCCCCGAGCTTGCAACAACGCCAGCAATTCCTGAACCGCCAGCGGCAACCCCGATGACAGCTCATACAGATGCGCCCCGAACTCAGGGGTGATGCCCTCCTCCTCCAAGATCGACGCCGCCAGCGCGTGGGTCTGTTCGGCGTCCAGCCCCGCCAGCACCACGTGATCGTGAAAGACGGAGTCCGCCAGCCGCCCTGTCACTTCCCGGATCCCGGCCACGGCCTCCTCCCCCCGATAGGTCAGCACCACCGACGCCCGGGCCGGCAGCACCGCCAGCAAATAGGCCAGAAACTCCACCGTCTGCTCATCCGCCCAGTGCAGGTCCTCCACCACCAGCACCGCCGGACCCAGTACCCCCAGCACCTCGGCCAGACCGCGAAACAGCCGATGTCGTTCGGCCGCCCGATCATCCAGTGGCTCCAACGCCGGTGGCAGCACCCCCGCCAGCTCCGGCAGCAACCCCCGCAGCGCGCCCGCGACCGGCGAAAGCCCGGAGGCCACCGCCAGCAGCTCGCTCGTCCCGCGCAGCGCCTCCACGATCGGCCCCAACGGGAACGGCTCCCGAATCCGCCGGCACGCTCCGCTGAGCAGCAGCCGGCCCGCAACGTCGGCGTGCGCGGCCATCTCCGCCACCAGGCGGGTCTTACCGATACCCGCCTCACCCTCCACCACCACCACGCCGGGCGGCCGGCTCGCCGCGGCCACGAGGCGCTGTAACTGCTCCTCACGCCCCACCAGAACGGGCGAGATCATCCGCCCCACGGCCCTGTGCCCCTCCACCGTCATTCGTCGCGCCTCCGCTCACCGACCCGGCTCCACCACGGCCGCCCGAACCAAGATCCCCGAGCCGCCATGATTTCCAGACATTCAAACAGAAACCACAACGGTCACCACCGACCCATCTCGGAGCCGGACATCCCGCCCACGCACGTCATCCCCGGTACGGCTGGAAATCGGCCCATCTCAGGGACGACCGCGGCGCCGGGTCAAGGCCGGGGTGGCCTGGCGTACGGCGGCCCGCAGTCCGGACCGGCTCCGGCCCAGGTGCGCGACGCGCGCATCAGCATCGACCCGCCCCCAGATGAGGGCGTGTTCACACCAACCCGTCCCGGGCCATGATGCCGATGGCTCAACCGCCGTCGTTATACCCCCCCTCGGCTGGTGGACGTCAGGCTGTCTAGCTAGTGATTCGCCGATACCGATCACGACTGATCTGTCGCTTCGGAACGCCGTTCGTGAGGTTCTGTGGCTTGACGTTGTCAGACGGCCCTCGACCTGGATTACGCAAGGTCAGGCAAGAGCCCCTCCGCGGCACGGGGAACCCGCACATGGAAGATCGCGTCAAAGCCTGCATGAGATCCATTCGCGTGCTCCTGGCGGCTGCCCTCATCGTCCTGGGCGCCGGATGCGGTGGCGACGTGGCGGCCTCTGCGGCGCTGCTTCTGCCGGAGCAGCCAGGAGATCTCCATCTGGAGCAGATCGTCACATCGGACGCCGAGCAGAATCCGATCACGGCGTACGCGGAAGGTGACGCACCCGGCGACAGGACGCTGGCCGTCCTGGTAACAGAGTCGGAGGACTGGGACCAGCCGTACGTTGGAAAGCCGGTCAAGCTGGACAAGCACGAGGCGACCATGGGCGGATCGGGACGGCACCGCTGGATCACCTGGCCGGTAAAGACGAGCCAGGACTTCGAGTCGTTCGCGGTGCTGGGCCACGGGTTGTCGGACGCCGAGCTGACCAGGGCTGCCAACGGAGTGGCAGACGATCTGCGGCAGCCCCGGATCGACGCCGCGCATCTGCCGCAGGGACTGGGCCTCGTCAAGACCGGTTCGCTGCCGATCGGCAACTGGCGGGCGGAACTCGGCGGAACGGAGCAGGTCTGGACCAACCGACAGGCGCGCGCCAGAGTCTCCGTCAGCCAGTTGCCCGGCGATGCCGGCATGGAGATTCTCGCCGGCGCCACGGTCAGGGGAGAGCTTCGAGAGATCCGCGGCACCACCGGCCTGGCGGGTGGCGACCTGCTGTCCAGCGGATCGCTCAGCATGGACTGGGTGCACCAGGACCGGGCCCTCATGACGCCCAAAGTCCGGCTCTGGCGGGAGAACGGTGTGATCGTCAAGGTGTCCGCACTGGGGCTGGCCGACCACGTGGTGGACGCGTTCGTACGAGGTCTGCGCCCGGTCGGCCCTGAAGCCGTCGAGCGGGCGCGTGGCCAGATCCTCGAGTACCCTCCCGATCTTCTGTTCCCGCCTGTCGACGATGAGAACCGTCCGTTGCGTGTCGTCACGCACGGCAGGAACGTCGAACGGGCCTGGGCTATGAGCGCCGGACTGCAGAAGGGAACCTTCACGTCCGCGCTCCGCGTGCTCTCCCGCGGGGCCGAGATCGTGGATGGCGGCGGCGGGACCTTCGACTGGAAGCCGGAGTACGGCCGGGTGCCGCTGACGATCATGCGTGACGTGCTGGAGCTCGACCTGCCCAGCGACAACGTCCTCATCGGCTTCGCGGGGACCGGAGTACGGAAGGTGCGCATCAGCTACTCGGACGGCACCTCGGCAGAGCTTCCGCTCGGCCCGGCGGGCGGTCCAGGCGGCGTCCGCTGGTTCTCTACCGAGGTAAAGTCCCGCTCGTTCAAGCTCTCCGCCGAGATGAAGGACGGAGAGGTCACCGACACCGTACGGCGCATCCCCTGAGAGGCCTGATCACAGGTATCGGTCAGGGAGTGCCTCTCCGGATTCGCGGTGGAACATCGTCCCGGTCACATGGGCGTAGACGTGTTGCGCGCTGAAGGCCGCTCAGCAGCAGCGCGAGGAGGCCATCACAGCCGCCGCCGTGGCGCAGGCTCCCTGCGCCGCAGCTGCGTCAGCAGGTCAGCGATCCGTGCGGAGGGTTGAAGCTCGCTCCGCGTGGTCGATGGGCACCTGGACGCCGAGGGTTACGAGCATCCGAACGAAAGGTCGCGTAAGTGCGCCGGGCCAAGGCGGCTTGGCGTGGATGGCCGGAGGCGGGGTGCCTCCGGCCATGATCATGGAATGGGCCGGTCGCTGAGCCTGCAGCTACGAGGCCGATCCGGCCTGTCGTTGGTCCAGCCCGCCTCGGAGGCCCATGCCGTGTAGTCCAGGTACGTGCCCTTGGCGAGCCCTTCGGTGCTCTCGTCCGCGATCCCGGCCTCGGGTGCCAAGACGGTGCCGGTCCTGGGGTCGAGGATGGTGGTGTACCGCTCGGCCACCTCGTCGTCCGCGCCGAACTCGGCGAAGAATCTCTCACTCTTGATGAAGGCGACCGCAAGGCCTGGACGCCCGAGCGGGTCGATGATCGTTCCGCCTACCTTGGTCGTCGGCAGTCCGGCCAGGAGCCGGAGGGCGGCCGCCCGTACCGCGGGGCTGACCGGCATCCCGAGCAGCGCCGACGAACGGGGCAGGAACTCCTCGAAGCTCTGACGATCCGGGTTCGCCTGCCAGTAGCTGCGCAGCTTCTCCCGCAGCCCATCGACGTCGGCGGGCAGTGCCGCGAGATCGGCGAGCGTGAGGGCACCCAACCGCCGGTCGGCGAACACGCCGCCCGGTTCGACGGCACGCGTATACACGCATTTGGAGGGCTCGCTGGAAACCCGTACCTTCCCACAATCCTTGGCAGGCGTGCCCGGAGTGCACACTCGCTGGGCCACCGACGGGGAGTCGGCCGCCCTCCAGAGGCGTTCGTCGGCGGGGGTGGCGGGGCGCACGTACTCCTGCCGCATCCGTGCCTGGACAGGATCGTGCGGATCGCGGGGCTGCCACAGATCGACACGGGAGACGGACAGTACGTTGAACGTCTCGTCCCCGGCCTTCACCCGAATCAGCCCGCTATTGAGCAGCGGCCTGCGCCAGTACGCACCGGTCTGATCCGGGAGGCGGCCCACATTGTCCGCGAGCCGAAGCAGGGCGTCGTTGCCGCGGGGAGGCGCGATCACCGGTACGGGCACCGGCGCCAGGCTCGACACCAAGGCGATGACGGCGGTGATGACGGCGACGGTCGCCACAGCGGTCCATCCCCAGAAGGCATGGCGGCGCCTGACGTGCCGCACGGGCCTGCCCATGGTTGCCGACAGCCGGGTGCGGGCCCTGTCGACCACCTCCTGTGACGGCGGCGGCGCGTCGGGAAGAGACCTGGCCAGCAGGTCGAACTCATCCATGATTGTCCTCCAGAGGATTGACGTCGCCGAGCGCCTTGCGGAGTTGTTTACGGGCGCGGTTGAGGCGGGACGCGACCGTGCCGACCGGGATGTTCAGGGCGGCGGCGACCTCGGCGTGGCTGAGGCCGCCCAATGCGTGGAGGAGGACGACGTCACGGTCCCTGCGGTTGAGCCCGGCCAGCGCTCCCGCCAGCCTGCCGGTCAGATCGCTCGCCGCCACCCGTGTCAGGGTCGCGTCCTCATGGCTGTGCTCCGGCCGCTGCGCCGTTCGGCTGAGAGCCTTCCATTTGCGCATCTCGCTGCGGTTGTGCCGCGAGATGAGATGCGTGGCGATCCCGTACAACCAGGGTCGCACCGCGCCGCGCGAGGCGTCGTAACCTTTCGGGTACGCGGCCAGGAAGACCTCGGCGGCCAGATCGTCGGCGACGTCTTCGGACAGCCGCCTGGCGATGTAGCGGTGGATTTCCGCGAAGTGTGTGGTGAAGATTTCCTCCCAGTCGGCCCGGAGATCGGGCGGGTCGGTGAGGTCGGGTGGTGTAGCCATGCAGGCAACTCCGCTGGGGTCGGGTGATGCTGTAGGTGCTGAACAACCTCTTGTTGCCCGAAGCCTCGCAGTGCTTTCACGCGGCGGCCGTGACCAGGGAACGTCAGTCGTTCTCGCGCGGGCGCTCATCAATCGCCCGGTGCAGCACCGCCCAGCAGGAGCTGCAAAGCCAGCTCGACGCCCTGACGGCCGCGGGTTGCGACCCGATCTTCTCGGAGAAGATCAGCACTCGGGTCAAGGTGCGGCCGGAGTTCGCCAAGGCGATCGACTTCGCCCGTACGATCAAGCAGGCCGTCCCGCATCAGCGGGTGATCTTCACGGTGCATGAGATGAAGCGCCTGGGGCGGGGCGCGGCCGAGCTGCTGACCATCGCCGAGGAGCTGCGGCGGGCCGATATCCAGCTGGAGTTACTTACCGGCCCGTTGCCGGGCGTGTACGACCCGAGCGGGCACGGGGCCGCGCTGTTCGCGTTCGGTGGCTGCCGGGCTCGGGGTCCACGAGGTCGGAATGGTGCTTTCGCGATAGCGGTAGCGAGTCACCTTGACGCTGGATGCGCCGGTGAACTCGATCCCGTTGTGGGCGATCGTCCAGGTTCCCGGTCGGCAGAACCGGCGGCGCAGTTCGCACTGGTGGGTCGCTACGTCATGCCGGTGATGGTGGAGGTCGATCCCGACACGGCTCCGGCGCCTACCGCACGCCGTACCACTGATCACGCTGATCCCGAGAAGGTACGGCGAGCCACCCCGACGGCACACGCGGCCCCACCCACGAGCAGGACAGCGACCACGACGACGACCCGCACGAGCCCGTCGGCCGAGGAGGGGGCAGCGAAGTAAACGCTCCCGAGCCCGGCGATGGCGGTCACCCCGGCGAGCATGGGCCCGGTGGAGTTCAACGCCGAGATCGCTGACGCCAGCCGTGGTTCGACCAGCGCTGTGATCTGCGCGATCAGCGGGCTGTACCCGGCAGCGTGCCCGGCCCCCGCCAGGAGCAGCAGCGGTATCGCCACGACCGGCTGCCACTGATCGCGGCAGAAGAGCACCAGCAGGCTCGCCCCGCCCGCGAAGGCGATCGGGCCCGCGATCGGCAGGGCGCGCTGCAACCGCTGCGGGAATCGGGTCCAGCTCAAGCTGAGCGCGCCGAACCCCAGGGCGTACGGGACGAACGCCAGCCCCGCGTGAAGCGGCGAAAAGCCTAGCGCGGTCTGGAGGTGCAGGGTGAGGGTGAGCAGGAAGACGGTGTAGCACCCCATGACGGTCCAGCAAGCCACCAGCCCCGGCTTCACCCCGCGCGGCCGTACCGATGCCAGGTCCAGCAGCGGATACCGCGCCCTGGTCTCATACCGGACAAATCCCGCCGTCAGCGCGGCACCGCACGCCAACGAGATCCAGACCCAACCGGGCCAGCCGAGCTCGCGGCCGAAGATCAGCGGGACCGTGATCGCGGCCATGGCGGCGGTCAGGACCGCCACTCCACCCGGATCGAGGCGTGCCTGCCCATCCACGCGGGAGACCGGCAGCAGGCGCGGGCCCACGGCCAGCGCGATCACGCCGATCGGGATGTTGATCAGGAAGACGGGCCGCCAAGACAGGCCGAAGAGGTCGGCGCTGACGACCAGCCCTCCGATGACCTGCCCCAGCGCGACTCCCAGGGCGAGCACCATGCTGTAGAGGCCGATCGCTCTGCGGCGTGCCGTACCCTCCCAGTGCGTCTGGATAAGCGAGAAGATCTGCGGAGTGAGCAGTGCCGCCCCCATGGCCTGCGCGATGCGTGCGAGCACCAGCACGTTCACGTCAGGAGCCAGCCCGCACAGCAGCGATGCGCCGGTGAACCAGCCCAGCCCGAGCAGGAACGCGCGCCGCTGCCCGACGACGTCACCGATCCGCGCGCAGGTGACGAGGAGCACGCCGACGGTCAGCAGGTAGCCCGACACGATCAGCTGGATCGCCGCGCCACCGGCGTGAAGATCATCGCGAATGGTTTCCGCAGCCACTGACACGATCGAGCCGTCCATGGACGCCATGACCTGACCGGTGAGCAGTATGGCGAGCATCCGGCCACGGCGCGCACCCGCCACCGGCGAAGGAGCGAAAGGGATCACGCAGCCAGCATCGGCTGTCCGCACCTGCCCGGTCTTGAAGAAATTTGCACACCGGGCCTGTCGCCGTCTCGATCGTCGGAACCTCCTGACAGCGACGTGAGGCGCCCAGCAGATTCCCGACAGTCAGCTACATAAGCTGACATAAGTCTGGAAGAGGTAGATACGTGACGAGGCGTCGCAGGCAGTTCTCGCTGGAGTTCAAGGAAGAAGCCGTCCGGATGGTGCTGGTGGGCGAGCGGGCGATCGCGTCGGTGGCCCGGGAGTTCGGGATCAACGCCGGCACCCGGGGCAGTTGGGTGAACCGGCATCAGAGGTGTCGCCGGCGTCGTTGTCGTTGCAGCTGGTGAGCGGATGGCCTGAACGGGCGGCAGTGTGCGTGCCACGAGCGTAGGTCCTTGTGTCGTGCGAACTTTGGTCGGTTCAACACGGCAACCTACGCTCGTTCTCTTTTACACCGCATCTCGGACGCGACCCCGCATCATAGACACGATTGGATCAACCATCATGAAGCGCATAACACAACCCATCTATGACGAGAGCGATCTGCTGGCCAGGATGGAGCAGAGCCTTGCCGAACATGCCTGCCATCTGCACCGGCGCATGATGGGCGCGACCGTTGTGGAGGCCGACGACCTCCTGATCGCCGACAGCGGCCTCGACGACGACACCTTCAACATCGTCGCCGCGGCCCGCTTCACCCGCGACAGCGCCCCGGCACGGATCACCGAGACCATCCGGACGCTGGCCGCTACCGGTCGTTCCTTCTCCTGGTGGGTGGGCCCCGCCTCCGCACCGGCGGACCTCAGCGCCCGCCTGTCGACAGCTGGCCTACCCGCCGCCGAACACGAGACGGCCATGTGGGCTGAGCTGACCGACACCCTGCCGCAGCCGCATGCTCCAGGGCTGGACATTCGTCCCGTGTCTACGCCTGAGCAGCTCGCCGACTACGCCATGGTCCTTGCTGCCAACTGGGACCCGCCTGCCGGCACCGTCCGTCGCTTCTTCGCCCAGGCCGCTACGCAGGCGCTCGCTGCCGACTGTCCCGCGCGGTATCTGGTCGGCTACGTGGATGGCCGTCCGGTTTGCTCGGCTGAGGTCTTCCACCACGCGGGAGTTGCCGGGATCTACAACATCAGCACCCTGGCCACGCACCGCCGACGCGGCTATGGCGGCGCCATCACTCTCGCTGCGCTTCACACGGCCCGAAGCCGCAACCACCGCATCGCTGTCCTGCAGGCATCCGCCGACGGCGAACCTGTCTACCGTCGTCTGGGTTTCCGTGCCTGCGGCCAGTTCACCGAGCACGCCATCCCGGGGTGTCAACGGTGAGTGACGTGGAGCGAGTCATCTCCGCCATGTTCGGTGGCGTGACTGAGCAGACCCTCTTCACGGCTCCCCTGTCCATGTTCCGCATCTGATCACAGCATCAACACAGCGGCCCTCAGACCAGGAGACTCAGGGTTTCAGGTGGCTTCCCAGGCCCTCAGCTGCCGCTCGGGCCCTCGCCATTGTCGCCGCCGCCGGAGGGGAGCTCCTCGATGCCGCCCATGCAGTCGTCCGCGGTGCGGCGCAGAATGAGGACCTGTCCGTCGTGGTGGACGACGGCGCCCCTTTCGGGGCCGCCATGGGCCCGCCCAGACCCGCTCCCTGGCGGGAACGGGCCTGGGCTCCGGGAGGGTGCCGGTCATCAGGGCGCTTCGGCCGGTTACTTGGTGACCTCGTCCGGGGACGGTTCCTTCTTGAGCTGGTCCGGGGACACTCTCTTCACGTCGGCCGGGGAGTCTCCCTCCTTGGACTTGGCCGCAGACCCCTTGTCCACCTTGACGGACGGTTCCTGCCGGATCTGGTCAGCCGGCGGGGCTTCGACCTCGACCGAGGTGCCGTAGTCGCTGAATTCCGTGACGATACGGTGTCCGTCTTCGAAGATGATTTCCAGCTTGCGGACCTGGCTCTGATCGTCCACGTCCACGACGCCTTCCAGATCGGCGTCCTTGCTCTCCCGAGCCGCCGGGCCCGAATCCTTGAGAGAGAAGGTGAACCGCTTTCCGGTCCATCCCGTGCCGGAGGCGGGGCCGCTCTCCTTGACGTCCGTGGCCGAGCGCAGTCGCCCCAGAGCCTGGTCGGGGTTGAGCGCGCCCAGCTTGATCACGGCGACAGCCGGCGACGCGTTGGCCAACGCCACCTCGGGGCGCGGATAGGCGGCCCACGTCCCGGTCTCGGGGTTACGGCTGTACATCTTGTCGCCGACGAAGCGGGTCTCGTCCCCCTCCGCCGCGTTGGTGATGACGCCCACTTGGCGTACGGGATCGATGGCACCCTCCCACTTCCTGTTCCCGATGGTTTCGTGGAAGCGGAAGCTGGACTGGGAGGTGGCGTCGACCGCGGCGATCATCGCGGCCTGTGCGAAAGGCTGACTCGCCGGCAGGCTCAGCACGGCCGTGCCGACCACCGCGGCCAAGCCCAGGCCGGCGATGGCCGGGACCAGCACGCGCGCCCGCCTCCGTCGGGGCGCCCGCACCGCCGGCATGAGCCGCACGCTCGCCGGCACGTCCTCGGTGGCCCTGGTGAGCAGTACGCGGAGTTCTTGTTCCTTCATGAGAGGCTCCTCGTGTGGGTTCGTCACTGGATGCCACTCCCCTTCTGCTCGATTTGGTTGACCAGCACGTCAGGCGGGATCAACTGCCGCATGGCGCGCAGTCCCCGGTGCGTGTGGGTCTTGACCGTGCCGACCGAGCAGCCCATCAGTTCGGCGACCTCCGCCTCCGGGAGGTCCACGAAGAATCTCAGTACCAGCGCCGTACGCTGCTTGGCCGGGAGCTTCGCCAGTGCCTGACGTACGTCCTCGGCCACCGCTCCTGCCTCGCCCATGTCGGCGGCGCCCGCCCCGTCGGGCAGGTCGGCGCGCGGGATCTCGCGCCGCCAGCGGGCCCGCCACCAGGATCGGTGGGTGTTCACCAGGATGCGGCGCAGGTAGGCGTCCGGCCCGCTGCTGGTGTCCAGGCGGTGCCAGACCTTGTACAGCTTGCCGAGGCTGGTCTGGACCAGGTCCTCGGCCGAGTGCCAGTCCCCGGTTAACAGGACCGCCGTTTTCAGATGGTGTTCGCCTCGATGCCGTACGAACTCCGCGAACTCAGCATCCACCCCGTCTCCTCTCGTCAGCGACAAGCCACCCCTGACACTCCTTGAACCCCGCTCCAGGTTGACCCGCCCTTGGAGGGAAAGGAACGCGGGACTCGTCACAGGCCTCGTGGCGAGGAGGAGTTCCACGGCGCCGGCCCCGAGCATGAGCGGTTGGCCCGCCCGCAACATCCCGGTCGTCGGCAGACGGGGCGCGGCGGGGCCGGGCCAATCGAGCCACAGCACGGCATCCGGCTCCGCCCCGACCGTGTCCGTCTCTGCGTAGCAGTCCTCTACCGGACCGGGATGCGGGGTCTCCGGCGCCAGCCGGTACTCCACCGATACCACGGCCGCGCCCACCTCCTGGGCCATGTCAAGCATCTCCGGGACCTGCGACCGGTTGTCGCCCATGACCATGCCACCGCCGTGGATGTGATAGATCACCGGAACAGGCACAGCCGCCGCCGGACGGCAGATCAGCAGGCTCGCCTGTGGCGGCCGTCGCCGCCACCAACCGATCAGGTGGATCACGTCAGCCGCAGGCCCCGGCTCCCCGTGGTATGCGCGAAAGGGACGGGCCGCGCCCGTCTCTCCCGCCTCTTCTGGTCGAGAACGTCACTGAGCACATTTCGGACGGCCTTCGCGACCCGGTCGGGTACGTCTGCCTTCGGCAGCGCCCACACCTCCACCGCGATCCCGGTCCGTGACGACCATTCCTTGAGCTCTTCCTCAACGGCCCGGGCGAGCGCCGTCCGTGCGGCCAGCCGGGATTCCTCCCAAGACATGCGTCCTCCTTGCACTCGGCGTCGCGTCGCCAGATCGAGCCGCAGAAGCCTCGCGGCCGACGGCTCGCACGATTCCGCCGTTTGACTGGTTGAGCGATGGCGGTCCCGTTCAAGACCGCTCGGGCCGGTTGGACCGGCACCGGCACTGTTGGCCTCCGTATCAGTTCCGCCATCCGGCCCCTGCGGCATCCGATGATGTCCCGCTCTCGGACGGTCGCGGTGGGAGTGCCTTGGGCGACGACAGTACGGCGGCCGCAAGGAGGAAAGCAGCGACGAGGAGCCCGGCCGCGACACCGAAGGCCAGGCGGTAGCCGTAGGTAAGAGCTGCAGCGGTGCTCTCGGCGCCGGGAAGCAGGCTCTGCGCGTGTGAGCTGGCGAGGGTGGCCAGCGCCGCGACGCCGAGGGCACCCCCGATCTGCTGGGTGGTGTTGAGCAGTCCAGAGGCCAGACCCGAATCGCTGGGTGTGGCACCCGACATGGCCAGTCCGATGACCGCCGGAAGCGCCAGGCCCGCGCCGACCCCGAGCAGGACCACGGCCGGGAGGACGTCCACGGTGTAGATGGCGTGCAGGGGAAGGCGGGCGAGCAGCAGGAGAGCGGCCACAGTGGATACCAGGCCGGCCAGCAGCACTGTGCGGCCGCCGAAGCGGGTCATGAGCCGCGCGGACAAGCCGAGTGAGATCACCGCGATCACGATGGGACCAGGCAGGTACGCCAGGCCGGTTTCGAGGGCGCTGTATCGGTTGACCGATTGGAGGTACAAGGCCAGAAGGAACTGAAACCCGAACAGGGCGGCCACGAAGAGGATCTGGACGACGTTGGCCCCCCAGAGGTGGCGCGACCGGAAGAGACGCAGCGGTAGCAGCGGGCTGCTCGCCTTCGCCTGCCGCAGGACGAACCCCGCGAGCAGGACGATCGACACAGCGCCGAAGCCGGGTGTGTGGGCCGAGCCCCAGCCGTGTTCCTCAGCCTTGTTGATGGTGTAGACGAGCAGCATCAGCCCTGACGTGACCAGGAACGCGCCGAGCAGGTCGGCTCCCCCGCCGAACCCGAGCCCGTGGTCAGGTTGGAACAGGCGCGCGGCCAGGGCCACGATGACGATCCCGATGGGGACGTTGATGTAGAAGATCGAATACCAGCCGACGGCCTGGGTGAGGACTCCTCCGGCGATGACGCCGATCGAGCCCCCGGCCGCGGCCACGAAGCTGAAGATACCGATCGCCTTGGCCTGTTCGCGCGGCTCGGTGAACATCGTCACGATCATGCCCAAGGTGACGGCGCTGGCCATGGCACCGCCGACGCCCTGGAGGAACCGTCCGGCGATCAGCATTTCCTGGCTTCCTGACAGGCCGCAGAGTAGTGAGGCCGCGGTGAATGCCGTGACGCCGGTCAGGAACATGCGTTTGCGGCCGACGAGGTCGCCGAGCCGCCCGGACAGCAGGAGCAGGCCACCGAATGCGATCATGTAGGCGTTGACGAGCCAGGAAAGACTGGTCTGGGAGAAGCGCAGGGCTGAGCCGATGGTGGGCAGCGCTACGGTGACGATGCTCCCGTCGAGGACGATCATCAGTGTTCCCGCGCAGAGCACGTACAGCGCCGGCCAGCGCATGTGGTCGGCTCGATTGGCCGTCTCGCTCAAGGGTCACCTTCATTCCTAGGTAGATGACTTGTTACTGGGGCCATCATTTGTGACCATGGAGGCCTAGCGGAAGAAGGCACATTCATGGTCCAGAGGAACACCGATGTATCCGCGCAGGTCCACGACTCGCACGACTCGGCGGCCTGCACGATGCTGGAGGTCCTCGACCGGGTCAGCGGCAAGTGGGCCATCGGGATCCTGCTCGCGACCGCGCACGGCCCGGTGCGATTCACGGAGCTGGAGCGGACGATCAAGGGCATCAGCCGGCGCATGCTGACGCTCACCCTGCGCAATCTGGAGCGTGACGGCCTGCTCGTCAGGACCGTCTATCCGACGGTGCCGCCCAAGGTCGAGTACACCGCCACCGACATCGCGCTGGAACTGTACGAATCCCTGGCATCGCTCACCTCGTGGGCGGAGCGGCACCGCTCCGCGATCGCCGCCGCGCGCGACGCCTACGACCGCAGCGTGTAGGCGTAGGTCGCCGCCTCCGGTGCTGCGCCGACTTCGTCAAGAAAATGACAAGTTGGTTGAGCGAGATGCCCGAACTCCCGCGCGCTCACCATGCCGCCCATGGTGCTGTACGTCGGCACCCGGCCCGCGTTCCTGCTCTCCTGGCACCGGACCAAAGCCGACGACGTCATTCAGTGGTGGGGCAAGGTGGCCGTCATGCTCACCGGCGCATCCGGCGATGAGCCCAGCGTGGGCTACCGGTGGGTGGACTCCTCGAACCTGAAGAAGCTCGACGGGGTCGACTACAGCGGAGTGCCGACCATGGAACGGTGCGACGGCTAGCTAGCCGCAGCACTCTCCGCAGGAAACTGATACGCCGGCTCGGCGTGCACAAGGTCGTCGTCACCAGCCTGCTCATCGGCATGGTGGGAGTGCTGCTGCTGTCGGCCGCCACCTCGGCCGGAGCGATCTTCCCCCTGCTGTTCATCGGCATGGTACTCACCCGCGCCGGAGTCGCCCGACTATTCGGGTTCGAACTCGTAGGAGGTCCTTGTTACGATGGGTGCCATGGAGATTGAGGTCGACAGAATCTAGCCACCGAACTGCCGGTGGCTTTCATCCGTGTGGGCGAGGCCCACGCCGGTGAATGACCGTTCTCCCAGCGCAGCAGTGTGAGTCCGCCCGTCCGAGGCGTTGACACCTCTGCGTGAAACTTGCCGGCACGTTCGCATCGCACCGACCTCGGTTCCTGGTTTGTGCCTGCGGACGCGCGCGACTTCGATCCTCCCCGTGCATCCATCCATCGCCCAGCACTCGGGCAGCGGCCCAGCGCCGCAGGCAGATGGCGCCCTGGCAGCCCTGATCGAATCTCTCGCCGCAGTGACTCACGGCCCGTGGTCGGTTGTCCCGCCAGTTCCGTTGGCGTTCGAAACCACTCACGAAAGGCCATGGCCATGCAGCACCGCACGTCGCGTTCCCGCGCCCGTCACCGTCGCGCTCACTGGAAGACGAGCGCCCCGGCGCTCACCACCTGCGCGAACCCCGCCTGCGGCAAGCCCACCCCGCCGCACCGCGCATGCCAGCACTGCGGCGTCTACCGGGGCCGTGAGGTCTTGCCTCCGACGGGCGGTGACACGTGAGCACTGTCCTGACCACAAGGAGCCGCTGGATGCGCATTCGCGACCATCTCGCACAGACCGGTGCGCCTGCGTTCCGCTTTGGTCAGCTCATCGCCGCGTGGCAGAGCTCGACGGCCGAGACCTTCGCCGACGTTCACGCGCTGCCGACCGGCCTGCGTGCCGATCTCGCGGAACGATTCGGTTCACGGCTGCACCCCCTGACCCCGCTGGAAGTCCAACGAGACGAACAGGTTGAGAAGGTGCTGTTCGCTTCCGAACGCGGCGCCCGCATCGAGACCGTCGTGTCTCACTATCGAGCCGGATGGGACTCCATGTGCATCTCGTCGCAGGCCGGGTGCGGCCTGGGCTGCACCTTCTGTGCCACCGGCGCGGTGGGCCTGGTCCGCAACCTCACTGCCGACGAGATCGTCGCCCAGGTGATGCACCCGCACTGGACCCGCGAAGGGCTGGCCCGACCCGCGAGTGTCGCGTTCATGGGGATGGGAGAGGCGCTCGCCAACCCTCACGTGTTCGACGCGCTCACCCTGCTGACCGACGCGGGCTATGCGGGGATGTCCGCACGACGGGTGACCGTGTCCACCGTGGGGTTCGCGCCGAACCTCATCCGCCTGGTCGACGAGCACCCACAGGTGACGGTCACCCTGTCCGTGCACTCACCGTTCGCGCAGGAGCGTGCCCGCATCATCCCGCTCGAGGAGCGCTTCCCGCTCGCGCAGAGCCTCGGCATCCTCGACCGGCACGTCGCCACGAGCCGCCGAAAGGTCTACCTCGCCTATCTGCTCATCGCCGGCGTCAACGACAGCGACGACCATCTCGCTGCCGTCGCCGAACTGGTCCGTGCGCGGTCTCGGCCCGAGCTGTTCCACGTCAGCGTCATCCGCTACAACGAGGCGGCACAAGCGCCACCGGACTACCGAGCCCCGTCCTCCATCCGAGTAGACGAGTTCGTGCGCGGGCTGACCGTGCGCGGCGTGCACGCGACAAGGCGACGGCAGTTCGGCACCGGCATTGATGCCGCTTGCGGTCAGCTCCACGCCAAGTACCTCGCGGCGGACCCCACGAGCGCCGCTCCCGTCAACACCGAACTGATCCCCGTCACACCCCTCCGCAGCTGACGGGGAGAAGGAAGAGAAACATCACCCATGTCCACGAAGTCCGCCATCACTTTCCGCGATCTGACCTTCGAATGGCCAGACGGCACGGTTGCAGTGTCCGGCGTCAACGGCACCTTCAGCACCGGACGCACCGGCTTGATCGGGCGCAACGGTGCCGGGAAGTCGACGCTGCTGCGGCTGATCGCAGGCATCCTGCGGCCGACCGTCGGCCAGATCGACACCATCGGCGAGGTCGGCTACCTGCCTCAGACGCTCACGCTCCGGCAGGAGGCGACGCTCGCCGAGCTCCTCGGGATCGATGGGATCATCGCCGCGATGAGGGCCATCGAGTCCGGCGACGTCGACGAGCGCCACTTCGACACGATCGGCGATGACTGGGACATCGAGTCCCGCGCCGACGAAGCCCTCCATCAGATCGGATTCACCGCCGGAGACCTCGACCGCCGCGTGGCCGAGGTCTCCGGCGGAGAGGCGATGCTCATCGCCATCACCGGGCTGCGCCTCCGCCGCACTCCGATCACCCTGCTCGACGAGCCCACGAACAACCTCGACCGGCCTACCCGCGCCAAGCTCGCCGACTTCGTCGACCAGTGGCCGGGGACCCTCGTCGTGGTCAGCCACGACCTCGAGCTGCTGGAGCACGTGGAGAACACCACCGAGCTCTACGGCGGCATCCTCGACACCTTCGGCGGCCCTTACAGCGCCTGGAAGAAATACCAGGGGCAAGAGCAGGCGGCGGCGGTCCAAGCCGCACGGTCGGCCCAGCAGGCGCTCAAGGTCGAGAAGCGGCAGCGCGTCGAGGCGGAGACGAAGCTGGCGCGCAGGGAGGGGAGGGAGGGAAGCATGGAGTCGCTCGTCTCGACAGTGGTGGGCCGGGATGGCGTCCATGGGGAGCTGTCCGCGTTCATGACGGCCACCGGGGGGCGCGCCCTCATCCTCAGAGGCGAGACCGGGGTCGGCAAGAGCGCCCTGCTCGACCACGTGGCCGGCCTCGCGGCCACGGAGAACCACCGGGTGATCCGCGCCGCCGGGGTCGAGGCGGAGGCGGAGCTGCCCTTCGCCGGCCTGCACCAGGTGCTGTACTCGCTGCTGCCCCACGCGGCCGGGCTCGACGAAGGCCACCGTGCCGTCTTCGACGTCGTCTTCGGGCTGCGCGAGGGCAAGGCGCCGTCGGTCATGTCCGTCGGCATCGCCGCCCTCGACCTGCTGTCCTTGGTCGCGTCGGAGAAACCGCTGGTGCTGTTGCTCGACGACGGTCAGTGGATGGACGCCTCCAGCTCCGAGGTGTGCGGGTTCGTGGGGCGCCGGCTCACCGGCAGTTCTGTGAAGATGCTCATCGCCGTACGGTCCGACGTCGGCTCCCGGTTCGACACGGCCGCTCTTCCCGAGCTCCCCGTGGCGGCCCTGTCGGAGGAGGCCGCTGGGCAACTGCTGGACATGCGCCATCCCCAGCTCGACACGCAGACCCGGCACATCGTCCTGGAGCACGCCATGGGCAACCCCCTGGCTCTTTTGGAGCTGCCCACCTACCTGAACGGCGGCCACACCGGCCGCACGGCAGAAGAACTCCTCGGACTCGGCAACATCCCGCTGTCGCGCCGTCTCCAGCACGTCTACGGCATCCGCATCGAACGACTGCCCGGTCCCGTACGCGAGGAACTGCTGCGCGGCGCCCTCGACGGCGTCGGCGCGGGACCGGGCGACAACCGCGCTCCCGGCGCCCGCTACCGCATGCGCGAGGCCGACGAAGCGGTCGCGGCGGGCCTCCTGGACACCGACCCCACCACCGGCGACCTCGTCTTCAGGCACCCGCTGATCCGCACCACCGTCGTTCAGCTGGCGACCCCCAACCAGCGTCGCGCGGCACACGCCGAGCTCGCGCGGGTGCACCGCCACGACGTCGAGCGGCGCGCCCGCCACCTGGCGGCCTCGATCGTGGATCCCGACGAGGAGGTGGCAGCCGCGCTGGAGGCCGCGGCCGACTCGGCGTCCCGGCGCGGCGGCGCGGTCG
>NZ_JBEXUP010000055.1:0-53635 GCF_040614375.1 Nonomuraea sp. NPDC005983 | reverse complement strand
TGCGGGGTCGGCGGCGACCTCGTCGCGCTGGCCCGCGCCGGCTGCATGGTCGACGCGCTCGACACCGACCCGCTGACCGTCGCCGTGGCCAGAGCCAACGCCGAGGCGCTCGGGCTCTCCGACAGGGTGACGGTCACGGTGGGCGACGCGGCCGAGGCCGCGCCCGAGGGCTACGACGTCCTGTTCGCCGACCCGGCCCGCCGGGCCCCCAGCGGCTCCTCCCGGGGGCGGACGTTCGACCCGATGGCCTACTCGCCGCCGTGGCCGGTGGTGCTCGACCTGCTGTCCCGGGCCGGGCGGGCGTGCCTCAAGGTCGCCCCCGGCATCCCGTACGAGTTCATCCCCGACGGCGCGGAGGCCGAGTGGGTGTCGTACCGGGGCGAGGTGAAGGAGGCTTCGCTGTGGACCGGCGGGGCCGCGACGGGGCTCGTCCGGCGCGCCACGCTGCTCCCGGGCGGGCACACGCTCACCGCGACCGGCGTGACGGCCCCAATCGGGCCCGTCGGCCGCTACGTGTACGAGCCCGACGGCGCCGCGATCAGGGCGCACCTCGTGGGCGAGGTGGCCGAGCTCGTCGGCGGACGGCTGGCCGACCCGATGATCGCCTACATCACGGCCGACGAGCCCGTCGACACCCCCTGGGCCGCCCGGTACGAGGTGCGGGACGTGATGCCGTTCTCGGTGAAACGGCTGCGCGCCGCGCTCAGGGAACGAGAAATCGGAAATGTCGTCGTCAAAAAGCGGGGATCGGCGGTCGACATCGACCGGCTGCGCAGCGAATTGCACCGTCGCCTTTCTGGCGATAAATCAGCGACAATCATCTTGACGCGAGTCATGGACCGCCCCTCCGTCCTCATTTGCGACCAGCGCTGACCCGCGCTGACCTGCGGGAATGACAAATCAGGGCGATCCATCGATAATCACGAACTTCTTCCGCGCCCCTGACGGACCTTGATCGAAAGGCTAAGGTGGGCGGGCGGGAGTTCTCCCCTGTTGCGCTTAACCGCGTTCCTCCTTCTTTCATCAGCAAACCGGACCTACCGACTATGGCAGACCGTCGGCGTCGAAGGAGCTTTCGGTGGATCATTCCAACCACACCGGCCTTCTGCAGGCAGGCAGCGAACGGGCCATCAACGAGAGGATGCGGGATCTGCTCGCGCGGGTCAGCCAGGATCACGTCTACGAGCAGCGCACGCAGGGAGCCGTCCTCGACGAGATCCGCCAGCGCCTCGAAGGCATGGAGTGGCTGCTGCGCGAGGTACGCGAACGCGAGCTCGGCGGCCTCAGCGGCACCCTGGAGACCGTGAGCGGCCGCCTCGACGACATCACGGCCAAGCCGCCGATGTGGGCCGAGGGCCTGGCCCAGCACATCGAGGTGGTCCGCGATCACGTCGACGCCGTGAGCGAGCAGGTCGGCACCGTCGACGCGCGCATCGAGTCGGTCAACGAGCTGGTCTCGCCGGTGGCCGAGCTGCCCGGCCTGCGGGCCGACCTCGGCACCGTGGGCGAGAGCGTCGACAAGACGCTCAAGCGGCTGCAGTCGCTGCTCGACGGCACCGACGGCGCCGACGGGCTGGCCGGCCGGATGGGAGACTTCGCCACCAAGCTGGGCCAGCTCAACGTCAGCATGGAGGCCGCCGCCAACCGCTTCTCCAGGCTCGACAAGTCGATCGCCGAGCTGGCGGCGCGGGCCGACCGCATCGAGTCCGCCGTGCTCGGCCTGCCGGAAACCGTCGAGGCCAGGTTGGCCGCCACCACCGACCGGCTCAGCTCGGTCACCGAGCAGGTGAGCATCAAGATCGACGCCGCGGAGCACCGCCTCACCAGCCATCTCGGCGAGACCGAGCAGCGCCTGTCAGGCCGTCTCGACGGGCTCGACGGCCGGGCCGAGCGGGTCGACGGCAGGCTGCTGGCCATCGACACCAGGCTCAGCAGCGTCGACGGCCGCATCGAGTCGGCCGACGAGAGCCTGACCGACATCGAGACCCGTCTCGGCGGCGTCGACTCCCGTCTCGACGGCGTCGACAAGCGCATCACCTCAGTCGACGACCAGCTCGACACGGCCGGCAAGCGGCTCACTGCGGTCGATGCCCACCTGAGCCGCCACGACGACCGCTTCGACCAGCTCAACGGCCGCGTCGACAGCCGCTTCGGCGCGCTCGACCAAGCCCTGGCGGGCACCGACCAGCACCTCACCGAGGCGGCCACCCGCAACGAGGGCCGCTTCAACAACCTCGACAACCACCTCGAAACGCTCGACGAGCGCCTCGGCGAGGTCGAAGAGCGGCTGACCATCCGCCACGACACCGCCGACAGTCGTATCGAGAGCGCGGAGAACCGCGTCAACACCCGTCTCGACGCCGTCGACGCCCAGCTCGCCACCCGCTTCGACGGGCTCGACACGCAGCTCACGGGCCTGGCCGCGCGGGCGGAGCAGGCGGGCGAGCAGCTGGAGGCCGTCGACGACCGGGTCGAGGCGGTCAACCAGCGCGTCGGTCAGCTCCCCACCACGCTCGGCATCGGCACACGGATGAGCGAGCTGCTCGACTCTCAGACGGCCGACCAGGCCGGGCGGGTGGAGGCGGCCGCCGCCGCGCTCGCGGAGATGGTCCAGGCGCGTCCCGACCGCGACGAGGTCGCCCAGACCGTCACCGACATCGTCACCCCCGCCACCGGCGACCTCACCAAGCGGCTGGGAGCCCTGGAGGAGACCATGCTCGCGCTGGCCGAAGCCCTCCTCCGCCCGTCCAGGACGAAGGACTGAGGGCGGAGGGCCGGAACGGCAGGCGCGTTCCCGGCGGAAGCGCCACAGGGCCGAAACGCCCGGTGGACCGACCGCTGAGGGGCCCCGCTCCGCACAGCGGGGCCCCACCTACCCTGTGGGCACCCGCATCAGGCTCTGCGCGAGCCGGGCGAAGCAGGGGCTCCCGCCTTCCCGAGCCACCCCGAGGGCGTCACACGTGGACTGTGGTGATCGGCAGCGAGGAGTCGGCGGGGATCTCCAGCGTGGACGGGCTCACCCCGGCCGCGACCAGGTTCGAGCCGAGGGCCGCGACCATGGCGCCGTTGTCGGTGCACAGCCCCGGACGCGGCACGCGCAGCCGCACGCCCGCCGCGTCGCACCGCTCCTGGGCGAGCGCGCGCAGCCGCGAGTTGGCCGCCACGCCACCGCCGATCAGCAGGTCGTGGACGTCGTACTTCTTGCACGCCTGGAGCGCCTTGCGGGTCAGCACGTCCACGACGGCCTCCTGGAACGAGGCGGCCACGTCGGGCACGTGGATCGACTGGCCGGACGCCTCACGGGCCTCCACCCAGCGCGCGACGGCGGTCTTCAGCCCGGAGAAGGAGAAGTCGAGCGTGCCGTCGTCGATCTTGCCTCGGGGGAAGGCGACGGCGGTGCCGGAGCCGGACGTGGCGGCCCTGTCGATGTGCGGGCCGCCGGGGAACGGCAGGCCGAGCACCCGTGCCACCTTGTCGAACGCCTCGCCCGCCGCGTCGTCGACGGTGGAGCCGAGCGAGATCACGTCCTCGGCCACGTCCGGGACGAGGAGCAGCGACGAGTGGCCGCCCGACACGAGCAGCGCGACGCACGGCTTGGGCAGCGGGCCGTGTTCGAGCTGGTCGACGGCGACGTGCGCGGCCAGGTGGTTGACCCCGTAGAGCGGCACGCCGAGCCCCAGCGAGTACGCCTTGGCCGCGGCGACGCCGACCAGCAGCGCGCCGGCGAGCCCGGGGCCCGCGGTCACCGCGATCGCGTCGATGTCGGAGAAGGTCAGCCCGGCCTGCGCCAGCGCCTTCTCCACCGTGGGGGTCATCGCCTCCAGGTGGGCGCGCGAGGCGACCTCGGGCACGACGCCGCCGAAGCGGGCGTGCTCCTCCATGCTGGAGGCGATCGTGTTGGCCAGCAGCGTGTGCCCTCTGACGATGCCGACGCCGGTCTCGTCGCAGGAGGTCTCGATGCCGAGGACCAGCGGTTCGTCAGCCATCCAGGTTCCTTCTCATCATGATCGCGTCGGTTCCGTCGTCGTAGTAGCGCCGCCGCAGGCCGATCTCGGTGAACCCGAAGTGCTCGTACACGCCGCGCGCCCGCGGGTTGTCGGACCGGACCTCCAGGAACATCTCGCGGGCGCCGCGCCTGCGGGCCTCGGCGAGCAGCTCGGTCAGCATGGCGCCGCCGATGCCGCTGCCCTGGTGCGCCTCCAGGACGGCGATGGTCTGGACGTCGGCCTGGTCGGCGGCGGCCGCCAGGCCGGCGTACCCGACGATCACGCCGTCGACGAGCGCCACCACGTAGTGCCTGCTGCGGGGCTGGTCGGCCAGCTCGCCGCGCATCATGCCCTCGCTCCAGGCGTCGAGCGGGAACGTGGTGCGCTCGATGGCCATGACCATGGGCAGGTCGGCTTCGGTCATCTGGCGGAGGTTCACGCCGTCACCTTCTTGGGCGCTCCGGGCACCACCGCGTCGGGCCGCCGCAGGTAGATCGGGCGTGGCGGGTCGAGGGGGGTTCCCGCCGCGAGCCGCTCGGCCGCCAGAGAGGCCAGAGCGCCGGCGTAGGGGTACGGAGGAGCCGCGCTGTGCCCCAATATTTCGGGATAAAGGGCGGCGCCCGCGCCGATCACCGGCAGACCCTCGACCGGCACGTCCGCGGGCCTGTCGACGAACGGCCCGGCGAGCCTGGTGCGCAGGTCGGAGTAGCGCGCCCAGAACACCTCCTTGCGCCGCGCGTCCGTGGCCGCGAGGAACGGCTCCGAGAGCCCGCTGCCGTAGGCGACCGCGTCGAGCGTGCACACGCCGTACGCGGGGACGCCGAGCGTGGTGGCGAGCCCCTGCGCGGTCATCAGCCCGACGCGCAGGCCCGTGTAGGGGCCGGGGCCGCTGCCCGCGACGACGGCGGTGACGTCGCGCAACGCGGCGCCCGCCTCCGCCAGCACGCGCTCGACGGTGGGGACGAGCAACTCGCCGTGACGGCGGGCGTCGATCGTCGTCGACTCGGCGAGCACCCGCTCACCGTCGTGAAGGGCCGCGGTGACGGCAGGAGTCGCGGTATCAAAGGCCAGGACCAGCACGACTGTCTAGCCTACCCGCCGGACGGCCCAGACCCCGCCCATCCGCCCGCCTGCCGGACGCTCAGGCCCAGCCGGTGCGCAGCTTGAGCCACTCGACCGCGACCGCGCCCTGGGCCAGCTGGAACGCCCGCACGGTGGGCAGCCCCGGAGGCGGCGCCTGGCGTCCCTGCCGCACCAGGAACCCCGCGAACGCGGCGAGCACCGCCGTGGCGGCCGGGTCGGGATCGGGGAAGAGCTCCTGCGGAGGCGGCCCGCCCTGCATGGCGACCGACGGCAGCATGCCGATCACGTCGAACCAGGGCGCCCCGACGGACGCCCACGGCCAGTCCACCGCGTACACCCGGCCGTCGTCGGTGAGCAGCACGTTGTCGGCCCGCAGGTCGGCGTGGACGAGCGTGTCGCCGGCGGCCGCCTCGACCCAGCCGGACTCCAGCTCCGCCAGCCCGTCGAGGTTCCTGAGCGCCCAGGGGTCGAGGCCGGTGGTGTCCTCGCCGAGGAGCCTGCGCCAGCCGCGAAAGGAGTCGCCGAACCGCTCGCCGACCGTGGGCGCGTCGATCGGCGACGGCGTGAGCGCACTCGACATCCGCCGAACGGCCTCCAGCACCCGGTCCAGCTCGTCGCGCCGCCACGGCATCGCGGGGTGGTGGCCCTCGACGTCCTCGAAGATCAGCACCACCCAGCCGTCGACCTCGAAGCTGTGCAGCAGCCGAGGAGCGGGGGCGGAGCCCGGCAGCGACGCGGCGATCCTGGCCTCAGCGCGGTAGATGACGACGCTCTCGGCGTTCGGCTCGGGCCCGACGGCCTTGACGAAGGCGCGGCGGCCGTTGGCGGCGCGCAGCCGCACCGCCGCGGCGGGCGAGAACCCGTTCGTCTGCGTGACCGCCTCGACCACGCGCCCGCCGAGGAACTCCTCGACGGCGTCGCGGGCGGCCGGGTGGACCTCCTGCCAGGGAACCCGCGAGCCTGAGGCGGGCGGGTTGCTGTCTACGCTCATCTCCCCATCTTCCGGGACCGGACAACCGGTTTTCCGGCAGCTACCGGGGAGCGGGTCAGGCTTTGGAGGCGTAGACGATGATGTTGTCGACGTACTCGCCCTTGGCGTAGTCGAACTTGCCGCCGCAGGTCACCAGCTTGAGCCCGTCGTCGACGTAGACCCGTTTGGCCGGGAAGCTGTCCTTGTGCACCTGCTCGATCGAGTCGACCTTGTACTCGACGACCTTGCCGTCGCTCCGCTCCACCTTGACGATCTCGCCCTTGCGGACCTGGCGCAGCTTGAAGAAGACGGCGGGCGCGGTCTTGGTGTCGACGTGCCCGACGATCACCGAGGCGCCCTTCTCACCCGGCACCGCGCTGCCCGAGAACCAGCCCGCCATCTTGGGCTTCTCGTACGGCGGCAGCTCGACCTCGCCGTCCTTGCTCAGCCCGAGCTTCATCAGCGGCGCCTCGACGTCGATCGACGGGATGTCGATGCTCTCGGGCACCACGGACGCCCCGGCGCTCTGCGGGGTGGTCTGCAGGGACCTGCCGAACGCGACCAGCACCAACCCCGTGGCGGCCCCCGCGAGGACCACCGCTCCCTTGCGGGCCATGGCTAGGCCCTGCGGCGCTTGATCGCCACCCCGATGCCCGCCGCCAGCGCCAGCCCGAGGACGACGCCCGCGGGGCCGAGCGGCACCGTGGACTCGTCGGAGACGTCCTTGGCGTACGTGCCGCCGCCGCCCGCTCTCGGCGCCTTCGTGGGCACGCCGGTCGGGAGGGCCTCCGCCTTGACGACCTTCAGCGTGGCCTTGCCGATGTCGTTGGTGCCGTCGCACTTGACGTCCACGCTGTAGGAGCCGCGCTTGACCGTGCCCGACACCTGCGCCTCGCCGCGCACCCACGGGGTGTTGGCGGGCGCGCCCGTCGCGGTCGGCGTGGCCGAGGACGCGGGTACCGGGTTGAGCGAGACGCCGGAGATGAACGCCTTGGAGGTGGCGGTGCCGGTGTGCGCGGGCCCGCCGGTCGGGACGGGGCAGTTGGCCAGGATCCACACCTTCGACGTCTCGCCCGCGGTGACGCTGTCGGGGTTGAGCTGGACGTCGATGGCCTTCCTGGTGGCGGGAGGAGACCCGGTCGGGGTGGCGGACGTCGACGACGTCGCCGTACCCGAGGGCGTGGCGGTCGGTGTGGTCTCCGCTGAAGCGGAGCATCCGACCAGGCCGATCGTGACAATGGCTCCCGCGTACGCGACCCGCCTGACCCTGAGCACCGCCGCACCCCACTTTGCCGTCTTGCCGAAAAGCATCCCCAGATTTTGGGATGCTGCCCCTCCTGATACCCAGAAAATCCGGGCGAACCCCAGCCAATGATCATGTTTCATATCAATGGCCGGGTACGTCAAGGGTGCCAGCCAGACCCGGCGATGGCGCGGGTTTTACTCTTCGGCCGGATCAGACGGCGTGTCGGCCCCTCCGTCGACCCCCCTGTCGGCCCCTGTGCGGGCCTCTGTGCCGGCCCATCGGGGGCCGACGCCGCGCAGGGTCACGATGCGGGCGTCGTCGCCCGACTCGCGGTCGATGTGGATCTCCAGGCGGTCCTCCGACAGCCCCTCCACCAGGCCCTCGCCCCACTCGACGACCGTCACCGACTCCTCCAGCGAGGCGTCGAGGTCGAGGTCGTCGACCTCCAGGTCGCCGCCGAGGCGGTAGGCGTCGGCGTGCACGAGCGGCGGCCCCTCCCCCAGCGAAGGGTGGACCCTGGCGATCACGAAGGTGGGCGAGGTGATCGGGCCGCGTACCTTGAGCCCCTCGGCGATGCCCTGCACCAGCGTGGTCTTGCCCGCGCCCAGCGGCCCCGACAGGACCACCAGGTCGCCGGGGCGCAGCCGGGCGGCCAGCCGGGTGCCGTACGCCCGCATCTCGTCGGCCGTCGCGAGTCGCTCCATCACAGCTCCACGCGCTTGATCAGCTCCCGCAGCGCGTCGTTCACCACGCCAGGACGCTCCAGCTGAATCAGGTGGGAGGTGTCGGGGACCTCGGTGAGCTGCGCCTCGGGCAACGCCGCCGCGATCGCCGCGCTGTGCTCGGGCGGGGTCAGCCAGTCTTTGGCGCCCACCAGGATCGCCGTGGGCACCGGGTCGAGGACGTGGAGGGCCTGAAGCTTGTCGTGGTTCATCAGGGCGGGGTAGAAGTCGGCGATCACCTCGGTGGGGGTCGCACGGATCATCGACTCGGCGAAGTCGACCAGGGTGGGGCTGACGTTCTTCGAGTCGCCGAAGCCCATGTAGCGGGTGATCAGGAAGGCGATGTCGCTGCCGACGCTCCTGGTGCGGTCGACCAGCGCGCCACGCCTGCCAAGCATCGAGACCGTCGTGGGGGCGACCTTGTGCACGACCTTCGACACCAGCGCGGGCAGGCCCAGCGTGATCTCGGCCAGCTTGCCCGCGGACGTGGCGATGAGCGACACCGCGCGGATCTTGTCGCCGAACAACTCGGGATGCCGGTCGGCGAGCGCCATGATCGTCATGCCGCCCATGGAGTGGCCGACCAGCACGCAGGGGCCGGGCACGAACCGCTCGATCACCTCGGCCAGGTCGTCGCCCAGCCGGTCGATGGTGCTGTCGGCGGCGGTGCCGCGCTGGGACCTGCCGTGCGAACGCTGGTCCCACAGCACCATGCGGTAGTTCTCACGCAGGTCTCTGCGCTGGTAGTGCCAGGACTCCAGGCTGAGGCAGTAGCCGTGGCAGAACACGATCGTCAGCGGCGCGTCCTCCGGCCCGTCGATCTCGACGTGCAGGGCCGTCCCGTCGGAGGTGATCAGCGTGCGCTCCCTGCCGCGCAACTCGCCGAACGGCTCACTGGCCTCGATGTCGGGACGCAGCCTGATCCGGCCCACCGCGTAGCGCTTGGCCAGCGCGGCCGCCGCGACGCCTGCCGACGCGGCACCGACGATCGCGCCGGCGATCCCGACCTTCTGCCGTGTTGTCGTCGTCATGTCGCCCATCCCTTGTACACCCGTGGCACCCGCGAACCGATCCTGGTCACGATCTCATGTGTAATCGTGCCGAGGGTATCCGCCCACTCCTGAACGGTCGGCTCCCCCTCCCCTCCCGGCCCGAACAGGACCACCTCGTCGCCTGCCCGCAGCGGGTCGTCGCCCATGTCGATCATGAACTGGTCCATGCACACCCTGCCGGTGACCGTCCTTCGACGGCCCCCTGCCAGCACCTCGGCGCGCCCGGTCGCGTGCCGGAGGATCCCGTCGGCGTACCCGAGCGGGACCAGCCCGAGTGTGGTCTCGCGGTCGGTGACGTACAGGTGCCCGTAGGAGACGCCCGAGCCCTCGGGCACCCGCTTGGCCAGCGCGACCCTGGCCACCAGCGTCATCGCCGGGACGAACCCGAGGTCGCCGAGCTCAGGGATGGGGCTGAGCCCGTACATCGCGATGCCCGTGCGGACCATGTCGTAGCGGGCCCGCGGCAGCGTGACGGTGGCGGCGGAGTTGGCGAGATGCCTGATCACGTGGGACCCGCCCGCGCCGGCCTGCTCGGCCATCTTCAGCGCGGTGTCGAACGCGTCGATCTGCAGCTCGATCGAGGGATGGCCGGGCATGTCGGAGCAGGCGAAGTGCGACCAGAGCCCGACGATCTCCACGACGCCCTCGGCCCGCAGCGCCAGCGCCTTGGCCAGCAGGCCCGGCCAGGCGGCCAGCGGCGCGCCGCCCCTGCCCATGCCGGTGTCGGCCTCCAGGTGCATGCGGGCGGTGCGCCCGGTGAGGCGGGCCGCGGCGGCGATCTCGTCGAGCAGCCCCTCGTCGGCGGCCGACAGCTCGACGTCGGCCTCCAGGGCCTCGTCGAGGGGCTCGCCCGGGGTGATGATCCACGACAGCACCGGCGCGGTGACGCCCGCCTCGCGCAGCGCCAGCGCCTCCCTGATGTAGGCGGTGCCGAGCCTGCTCGCGCCGCCCTCCAGGACGGCCTTCGAGGCGGGGACCAGACCGTGACCGTAGGCGTCGGCCTTGACGGCGCCCATCAGCTCGGCGCCGGCCGCGTGCTCCTTGAGGAGCGCGACGTTGTGCCTGATGGCGGCCAGATCCACGCGGGCCTCGGCGGGCGTCGCCTTCGGGGAGTACATCCCTCTAGTTTGGCAGCTCGCCGACGTGGTCGAGCGCGAATCCCGGGCCGCCGCGCGCCTTCACCGCGCGGATGGCCGAGGGCAGCGCCGCCGCGACGTCGGCCGCCGTCAGCGGGGCGCCGCAGGCCGCGATGCGCCCCGCCAGCCCGTGCAGGTAGGCGCCGCACGATCCGGCGTCGTAGCAGCTCAGCCCCTGCGCCAGCAGCGAGCCCGCCACCCCCGACAGGACGTCGCCCGTGCCGCCCGTGGCCAGCCACGAGGTGCCCGTCCCGTTCACCCGAACCGGCCTGTCCTGCTCGGCCACGACCGTGGTGGACCCCTTGAGCAGCACGGTCACGCCCAGCTCCGCCGCCGCCCTGCGGGCGTGCTCCAGCCTGCGTCCCTCGATCTGGTCGCGGTCGGCTCTGATCAGCCGCGACAGCTCGCCCGCGTGCGGCGTGATCAGCACGGGCGCGGCACGCCTGAGCAGCCCCCTGTCCCTGGCGACCAGGGTGAGCGCGTCGGCGTCGACCAGCACGGGCACATCGCTGGCCAGCACCTGGGCGGCCAGCTCGTGCGCCCAGTCGCCGGTGCCGAGCCCCGGACCGAGCACCCACGCCTGCACCCGTCCGACCTCGGCGATCGACGGGTGGTCCAGCTCGGTGACGACGGCCTCCGGCCAGTGCGAGCGCACCTGCGCGATCGGCGCGCTCGGCCCGGCGTAGCGCACCATGCCGGCACCCGCCCGCAGCGCCCCGCCGACCGCCAGCACGGCCGCGCCGGTGTACAGGTCGCTGCCCGCCGCGATACCGAGCACGCCCCTGCGGTACTTGTCGGACTCACCTGCCGGACGCGGCAGCAGGACGTCCAGGTCGCCGTGGGTGAGGGCGGCGACGTCCGGATCGGGCAGGTACGGCCCGAGCCCGATGTCGATCAGCTCGACCGCACCCACGTGCGCGGCCCCGGGATCGACGAGCAGCCCGGTCTTGTAGGCGCCCATCGTCACGGTCACCTGGGCCTCGATGGCGGCCCCCTCAACGGCCCCGGTGCCGGCGTCCACGCCGCTGGGCACGTCCACGGCGACCACCATCGCGGGCGCGGCGTTGGCGGCGAGCGCCAGCCCCGCGTACGGCTCGCGCAGCGCGCCCGCCGCGCCGATGCCGACCAGGCCGTCGATGACCAGGTCCGCGTGCTCGATCGCGGTGGCGTCGGCGACCCGGCCGCCGGCGGCGAGGAACGCCTCCAGCGCCGCCTGGTGGGTCCTCGCCCCGGCGAGCACGGCCTCGGCCCTGGCCCCGCGCCTGGCCAGCCTGGCCGCGGCGTACAGGGCGTCGCCGCCGTTGTCGCCGCTGCCGACCAGCACCAGGACGCGCGAGCCGTACACCCGTCCGAGCAGGGGCGCGCAGACGGCGGCGAGCCCGGCGGCGGCCCGTTGCATGAGCGCACCCTCCGGCAGCGTGGCCATCAGCCCCTGTTCCGCCGCCCTGATCTGGTCGGCCGTGTACGCGGTACGCATGATCAGAAGCTATCCCTCCGCGATCACGTAGGCCACGGCCACGCCCGCGTCGTGGCTGAGAGACACGTGCCAGCGCTTGACGCCCAGCCCGTAGGCGACCTCCGCGACCTTGCCCGAGACGTGCAGCTCGGGCTTGCCGAGCGCGTCGCAGCGCACCTCGGCCTCCAGATGGGCGAGCCCCTTCGGCGCGCCCAGCGCCTTGGCCACCGCCTCCTTGGCGGCGAACCTGGCCGCCAGCGAGTGCACCGGCAACGGCCGCTCGCCCTCGGTGAACAGCCGTTCGCGCAGGTTAGGCGTGCGTTCGAGCGATCTGCCGAACCGGTCGATGTCCACCACGTCCACACCGATGCCCAGGATCATCACCCAAGGCTACGGTCAGAAGGCGCCCTTCTCCCAGGGGCCCCAGATGGCGAACGAGCGCCCCACCGCGGACTGGACGTTGACGTACAGCGTCAGCCCGCCGGGGCCGAAGGTGGCGCCCGGCGCTCCGAACGCCGTGCCGCATCCCAGGTTTCGCCGCTTCGGAGGTGCGAAAGGATAGGCATTCCCCGAACTGGGTGTCGGCAATCCCATGATTTTGTCCACAGGCTGTGGACGGACGGGAGGCGCGACCCGGCCGAGGGCCGGTTTGCCGCGCGTCGCTACGCTGCCTAGGTGACCAACGGCTACGTGGAACTGAGCAGGGAGCAGTGGAGCGAACTCCGCAAGAACACGCCCTTGACTCTCACCGCAGAAGAGCTGGAAGAGCTACGCGGCATCGACGACCCCATCGACCTCACTGAAGTCACCGACATCTACCTTCCTCTCACCCGGCTGCTGAACCTGCACTTCACCGGATCCAAACAGCGCAGCAGCGTGCTGAGTGCGTTCCTCGGGCACCCCGAGCAGCGCGTCCCGTACGTCCTGGGCATCGCGGGCAGCGTCGCGGTCGGGAAGTCGACGACGGCGCGGCTGCTGCACACGCTGCTGGCCCGCTGGCCCGAGCACCCGCACGTCGAACTGATCACCACCGACAGTTTCCTCTACCCGAACGCGGTGCTGGAGGCCAAGGGGATCATGCACCGCAAGGGCTTCCCGGAGAGCTACGACCGCAGGGCGCTGGTGCGGTTCGTGGCCGAAGCGAAGGCGGGTATGCCCGAGGTACGGGCCCCGATCTACAGCCACCTCGAGTACGACATCGTCCCCGGCGAGACCCAGCTCGTGAAGAACCCCGACATCCTGATCATCGAGGGGCTCAACGTCCTCCAGCCCGCCCCGCCCACCGCCTTGGCCGTCAACGACTACTTCGACTTCTCGATCTACGTCGACGCCAAGGTGGAGGACGTCCGCACCTGGTACGTCGACCGCTTCCACAAGCTGCGCCGGACCGCCTTCGAGGACCCGAAGTCGTACTTCAAGTACATCGCCGAACTCTCCTACGACGAGGCGACGGAGTTCGCGGTCAACGTCTGGCGCGACATCAACGAGCGCAACCTGGTCGAGAACATCGCCCCCACCCGCGGCCGGGCCGACCTCGTCCTGCAGAAGGGGCGTGACCACTCGGTCAGGCGGGTACGGCTTCGCCGAACCTGAACGTCTCCTCGAACAGGTAGCTCGCGAACCGGCCCGCGCACCCCTGGTCGTCGATGTCGGCGAACCAGCATTCCTCGTCCTGACCGTGGCAGGTGAACGTCATCATGGGACAAGCCTCCCGGACGGCGGTCAATAGATCATCAATATCGGATAGTCGACAATGGGGCTCGTGCTCCATTTGAGACTGATCAGCCCACACCCCCGCACCGACGAGGTCTCGGCGGTGTTGGACGACTGCCCAGGCGTCACCAACATCGTCATCGTGCCGGGGGCGGCGCGCGAGCCCCGCGGCGACCTGATCCTCTGCGACGTGGCGCGCGAGTCGGGCAACGAGGTGATCGACCGGCTCAAGTGGCTGAAGGAGGAGGGGTCGATCGCCATCGAGCAGGTCGACCTCGCGCTGTCCAAGGTGGCGGAGGACGCCGTCGAGGAGGCCCCCGGCGAGCCCGACGACGCGGTGATCTGGGAGGAGCTCGCACACAAGGTGCGAGCCGACTCCCAGATCACCTGGGCGTACCTGGCGTTCATGGCCATCGCGACACAGCTCGCCGGCATCGGCGTGCTGCAGAACTCCCCCATCCTGATCGTCGGCGCGATGGTGCTCGGCCCGGAGTTCGGCGCGATCGCGGCGATCTGCTTCGGCCTCCTGGGCGGCAGGTGGCGGCTGGTCACCACGTCTCTCAGGACGCTCGTCGTCGGCTTCACGGCCGGGATCGCGGTGACGTTCGCCTGCGCGCTGGTCTCGTACTGGCTGGGGTGGATCGACCCGCACAACCTGCAGATCAACGCGGAGGTCCAGTTCATCGTCAAGCCCGACCGCTGGTCGTTCATCGTGGCGCTGCTCGCGGGCGGGGCCGGGGTGCTGTCGGTCACGGCGGGCAAGTCGTCCGCGCTGGTCGGCGTCTTCATCTCGGTCACCACGGTTCCCGCCGCCGGGTACGTGGCGGTCGCGCTCGCGCTGAGCGACTGGAAGGAGGTTCCCGGCTCGGTCGCGCAGCTCGCGCTGAACATCCTCGGGATGGTCATCTCCGGCACCGTGACGCTGATGGTCCAGCGCAGATTCTGGCCTCAGGTAGGACGCCGTTCATCCCTTTGAACGAGGCCGGACGGCCCCCCTGCGGGTAGGGTCCGGATCATGCACATCCTCGCGACCGAGGGGCTGACCAAACGCTTCCCGACCGTCACCGCGCTCGACCAGCTCACGGTCAGCGTCGGGCCCGGCGTCACCGGGCTGGTCGGCGCGAACGGCGCGGGCAAGTCGACGCTGATCAAGATCATGCTGGGCCTGCTGCCGCCGTCCGCGGGCAGCGCCCGCGTGCTCGACCTGGACGTGACCGAGCAGGGCCCGCAGATCCGCCGCCGTGTCGGCTACATGCCCGAGCACGACTGTCTGCCGCCCGACGTGTCCGCCACCGAGTTCGTCGTCCATCTCGCCCAGATGTCCGGGCTGCCGCGCACGGCGGCCCGCGAACGCGCCGCCGACGTGCTGCGCCACGTCGGCCTGGCCGAAGAGCGCTACCGAGCGATCGGCGGCTACTCCACGGGCATGAAGCAGCGGGTCAAGCTGGCCCAGGCGCTCGTGCACGACCCCAAACTGATCTTCCTGGACGAGCCCACCAACGGCCTCGACCCGCGCGGACGCGACGAGATGCTCATGCTGATCAGGCGCATCGGCACCGAGTTCGGCATCAGCGTGCTCGTCACGTCCCACCTGCTCGGTGAGCTGGAACGCATCTGCGACCACGTCGTCGTGATCGACGCCGGGCGGCTGCTGCGCTCGTCCGCGATCGCCGAGTTCACCCAGTCGACCCAGACCGTCACGGTCGAGGTGGAGGAGGGCACGCAGCCGCTGGCGGAACGCCTGGCGCAGCTGGGCCAGACCGTCACCCCGCACGGGCGTCTGCTGCTCGTCAAGGTGCTCGGGCCCGAGACGTTCGACGTCATCCGCGACGCCACCGTCGACCTCGACCTCTGCCTGATCCGCCTGGAGCAGGGCCGCCACCGCATCGAGGACGTCTTCAGGGAGGAGGCCACGAATGTCTGAGATCTACGACATCGGCTACCGCCACTACGACGGCCCCCGGCACGGCCGCGGCTACTCCTCGCGGGCGCTCGCCGTCCACAGCCTGCGCGGCGTCTTCGGCCTCGGACGCACCGCGCGCAGCAAGATCATGCCGTTCGCCCTGGGCGTCATCATGCTGCTGCCCGCCGTGGTGTCGGTCGCGATGATGGCCCTGATGAAGCAGCGCGGGATGAGCTACAGCGGGTTCGCCGTCTTCATGCAGCCCGTCCTGGCGATCTTCCTGGCCTCGCAGGCGCCCACCGTGGTGGCTCCCGACCTGCGCTATCGGGTGCTGCCGCTGTACCTGTCGCGTCCCGTCACGATCGGCGAGTACGTCGGCGCCAAGGTCGTGGCCATGACGGTGGCGTTGTTCCTGCTGGTCGCCGTCCCGCTGACGCTGATCTACGTGGGCGAGCTGCTCGTGGACCTCAAGGGCCCGCCGCAGACCAAGGAGTACCTGGGCGCGCTGGCGATGGCGGCGGTGCTGTCCGTCCTGCTGTCGTCGTTCGGGCTGGCGCTCGCCTCGCTGACGCCCAGGCGCGGGCTGGGGGTGGCCTCGGTCATCGCCGTGTACCTGCTCGCGTCGGCCTCCGTCCCGGTGATCTACGCGACGCTGACCTCCACCGGCAACGACGCCGCCGCCAGATGGGCCTGGCTGATCAACCCGTTCTGGCTGGTCGACGCCGTGCAGGTGTGGTTGTTCGGCACCACGCCCAACTCCGAGGGCGGCTATCCATCCGGGCCCGTTCCCGCCGTCATCGTGGTCGTGCTGGTCGCCGTCGCGGCGGCGGTCCTCGCGCTTCGCTACCGGAAGGCGGCCTCGCGATGAAGATCGAGCTCTCCCAGGTCTCGCGCTGGTACGGCAACGTGGTGGCCGTCAACGACGTCACGATGACCATCGGCCCGGGTGTCACCGGCCTGCTCGGCCCCAACGGCGCCGGCAAGTCGACGCTGCTGCACATGATGTCGGGCTTCTTGGCCGCGTCGGGCGGCACGGTCACGCTGGACGGCAAACCCGTCTGGAAGAACCACCACGTTTACCGAAATATCGGTCTCGTGCCGGAGCGGGAGGGAGTGTACGGCTTCCTCACCGGCTGGCAGTTCGTCCTCTCGGCGGCCAGGCTGCACGGCCTGCCCGACCCCGTCGGAGCCGCCCGCAAGGCGCTGGCCACGGTCGAGATGGAGGAACCCAAGGACCGCCGCGTCGAGACCTACTCCAAGGGCATGCGCCAGCGGATGAAGGTCGCCGCCGCGCTCGTCCACGACCCGCCCGTGCTGCTGCTCGACGAGCCGTTCAACGGCATGGACCCGCGCCAGCGCATGCACCTGATGGACCTCATCCGTGCCATGGGGGCTTCGGGCAAGACCATCCTGTTCAGCTCGCACATCCTGGAGGAGGTCGAGCGGGTCGCCCAGCACATCGAGGTCCTGGTGGCGGGCAGGCACGCGGCGTCCGGCAACTTCCGCGAGATCCGCCGGCTGATGACCGACAGGCCCCACCTGTTCAGGATCCGCTCCAGCGACGACAGGAAACTCGCCGCCGCCCTGATCGTCGACAGCTCGGCGGGCGGCGTGGAACTCGGCCCCGACGGGCTGGAGGTGCGCGCCGTCGAGTACCGGCGCTTCGCCTGGCTGCTGCCGCGCGTCGCCCGCGCAGAAGGGATCAGCCTGCACCAGGTCTCCCCCGCCGACGAAGACCTCGAAAGCGTCTTCGCCTACCTGATCACCCGGAGCACCTGATGCCACCCCACCGACCCCCAGCCGCCTCCCACAGCGCGGCCATGAACCCGCGGAGCGTCTGGACAGAGGAGCGGCGGGAGCGAAGCGACCACAGCGACGAAGGAAGCCGCCGGACCCCAGCGACCGAGCCGCCGAACGGAGTGAGGCCATGAACCCGCGAGGGAGCGCCGGCGTCTGGACAGAGGAGCGGCGGGAGCGAAGCGACCACAGCGACGAAGGAAGACGCCGGACCTCAGCGACCGAGCCGCCGAACGGAGTGAGGCCTTGAACACAGTCATTGCCGGCATCACTTACCGGGCGCTGCTCGGCAGGCGCCGGATCGTGCTGCTGATCCTGCTCCCGCTCGCGCTGATCGGCCTGGCCCTGCTGCTCCGCCTGACGGGCAACGACGACCAGCGCTCGGCCTGGATGCTGATGGAGAAGTTCGCCATCAGCACCATGCTGCCGCTGCTCGGCCTCATCGCGGGCACCGGCGTGATCGCCCCCGAGATCGACGACGGCACGATCATCCACCTGATGTCCAAGCCGATCTCCCGCCCCGCCATCGCCCAGACCAAGTTCCTGGTGGCGGCGTCCCTGCTGGCGGTGTTCGCCGCGGTCCCGACGTACGTCGCGGCCTGGCTGCTGGTGGGCAACGAGGACGGCATCGCCCCCGGCTACGCCCTGGGCGCCCTGGCAGCGGGCATCGCCTACGCCGCCGTCTTCCTCCTCCTGGGGGTGATCACCCGCCACGCGGTGACGATCGGCATCATCTACGCCCTGGTCTGGGAGGGCCTTATCGGCAACCTCGTGCGCGGGGCGAAGGACTTCTCCATCCAGCAGTGGGCCCAGTCGATCGCCGACCAGGTCTCCGACTCGCCGTTCCTGAAGGCCGACGTCACCCTCGGCTTCGCGATCCCGGCCCTGGTGATCGTGACCGTCGTCGCCGTCTTCTGGGCCGGACAGCGCCTGCGCGCGTTCTCCCTGACAGGCGACGAGTAGCCCGCCGACGTCCCGGCGCGGCCTGCACGGGTGTGCCTGGTGCAGGCCGGGCCGGGGTCAGGCGCAGGCGGCGCGGACGACGTCCGCCAGGCGTTCCGCGACCTTGGTGGCCTGGTCCTCCGAGGAGGCCTCGACCATGACGCGGATCATCGGTTCGGTGCCGCTCGGCCTGATCAGGACGCGGCCCGTCTCCCCGAGCTCCGCCTCGGCCTCAGCCACGGCCGCCGTGAGCTCGGACGCCGTGGACTTGGCCCTGTCGACGTCCTTGACGTTGATCAGGATCTGCGGCAGCGGGGTCATGACGGCCGCCAGCTCCCTGAGCGACCTGCCCGAGGCCGCCACCACCGACAGCAGGTGGAGCGAGGTGAGCAGGCCGTCGCCCGTGGTGGCGTGGTCGAGCAGGATGACGTGCCCCGACTGTTCGCCGCCCAGGTTGTAACCGTCGGACTTCATCCGCTCCAGCACGTAGCGGTCGCCCACCGCGGTCTCGATCACGTTGATGCCCGCGTCGCGCATCGCCAGCTTGAAGCCCAGGTTGGACATCACGGTCGCGACCACGGTGTCCTTGGCCAGCGTGCCCTCAGCGTGCATGGCGGCCGCGAGGATCGCCATGATCTGGTCGCCGTCGACGATCGCGCCCGTGTGGTCGACCGCGAGGCAGCGGTCGGCGTCGCCGTCGTAGGCGATGCCGAGGTCGGCGCCGCGCGAGACGACGATCTGCTGCAGCTTGTCGAGGTGGGTGGAGCCGTGCCCGGCGTTGATGTTGAGGCCGTCGGGCCTCGCGCCGATCGCCTCGACCCTGGCCCCCGCACGCACCAGCGCTTCAGGAGCCACCATGTGGGCGGCGCCGTGGGCGCAGTCGACGACGATGTCGAGGCCGTCGAGCCTGCCGTCGATGGAGGTCAGCACGTGCGAGATGTAGCGGTCGGCCTCGCCGTACGCGTCGCGGACGCGCCCGACCGCCGAGCCGACGGGAAAGCTCCATTCCTCGCCGAGCCGCCGCTCGATCTCGTCCTCGACCGCGTCGGACAGCTTGAAGCCGCCGCGCGCCAGGAACTTGATGCCGTTGTCGGGCGCCGGGTTGTGCGACGCCGACAGCATGACGCCGAGGTCGGCGCCGAGCGCGGACGTGAGGTGGGCGACGGCCGGGGTGGGCAGCACGCCGAGGCGCAGCACATCCACTCCGGACGACGCGAGGCCGGCGACCACAGCGGCCTCGAGAAACTCTCCCGAGGCACGCGGGTCCCGGCCTACGACCGCTACCGGACGGCGCCCGGTAGCGGTGAACGCGCCTGCATCGCCGAGGACGTGAGCCGCCGCGACCGAGAGGTCCATGGCGAGCTCGGCGGTGAGGTCGCGACCCGCGACCCCACGTACCCCGTCGGTGCCGAAAAGGCGCCCCAATTTAGCGCTTGCTGTACTGCGGAGCCTTACGGGCCTTCTTGAGGCCGTACTTCTTCCGCTCCGTGGCGCGGGCGTCACGGGTGAGGAAGCCGGCCTTCTTCAGCGGCGGGCGGTTGACCTCGACGTCCAGGATCGCCAGCGCGCGGGACAGGCCCATGCGGAGCGCGCCCGCCTGGCCGGTCACGCCACCGCCGTCGATGCGCGCGATGACGTCGAAGGCCTCCTCGGCCCCGAGCACCACGAAGGGCTCGTTGACGATCTGCTGGTGGACCTTGTTCGGGAAGTAGACGTCAAGCGAACGACCGTTGATCGTCCACTTGCCGGTGCCGGGGACGATGCGCACGCGGGCGATCGCCTCCTTGCGGCGGCCGGTGCCGTACGAGTTGCCCGTGGTGACGGGCTTACGCACGGGAGCGTCAGCGCTGGCGGTGGATTCGGTGGTGTACTCGGACGGGAACTCCTCGCCGGAGTAGTCCTCCAGCTCGGCCTCGACGGCCGTCTCGACACCGGTGGGCTCAGCCACGGTTCTCCTCTAACTCTTTCGAACTACTACTGGGCGATCTGGGTGATCTCGAACGGCACCGGCTGCTGGGCCTGGTGCGGGTGCTCGGAACCCGCGTAGACCTTCAGCTTCTTGGCCATCTTCCGGCCGAGGGAGTTCTTCGGCAGCATGCCCTTGACGGCCTTCTCGACGGCCTTGTCGGGCCGCTTCTCCATGAGCTCGCCGTAGCTGACGGAACGCAGACCGCCCGGGTAGCCCGAGTGGCGGTACGCCTTCTTCTGCTCAAGCTTGTTGCCGCTCAGCGCGATCTTGTCGGCGTTGATGACGATGACGAAGTCACCGGTGTCGACGTGGTTGGCGAAGATCGGCTTGTGCTTGCCGCGGAGCAGGGTCGCGACGTGGCTGGCCAGCCGGCCCAGCACGACATCGGTCGCGTCGATGACGTACCACTGACGCTGGACGTCGGCGGGCTTCGGTGAGTACGTGCGCACGGTCGTAGCCTTCTTTATGCTCGCGTCTTCGGCGCTGTCGGATGTGACAGCTACATTGGTCGGTCGGTGCGGGCACACGACGGCCCGGACCTTCCGTCTCCCCGCCCGAATGGGTCGCTGATGGGAGATGACGCCGGACGCGCCGCGCATCGGTCACGCAGGACCTATGCACACAACGAACGATTAGGCTACCTGCCCTAACGGGTGGTGGTCAAAAGACCGGTAACCCGCGTCGAGTCTACCTGACATAGAACGGTTCGATTTCGGTTCCCTGGGACCCCTTCTTCACCAGGACCTCTCCTCTCTATCGTGGGCTCCGGCATGTGGCAGAGCTTTCTCAACCGGCACACCCAGCGGAGCGCAAGGCGCCGGAACCATCTGGGGGCCCTCGCCTGCCTCATGGCCGCCCTGTTCACGGGCGTGCTGCTCGGACGGCTGTCCGACACGGCCGAGCCGACCGGCCACGTCTACCTCAACGAGACCGCCCCGCCCGCGGCCGCGCTGAAGGCCGTGCCGACGCCCAAGAAGTCGCAGCAGCACGCCGGCCGGGTGGCCAGGGAGATCACCACAGCCGTCCCGCGCGGCAGGGTGACGTCCAAGCCGACCAGACGTCCAACGGGCGAGGTGCCCGGCTTCACCGCGGAGGACCCCACACAGGTGCTCGGCGGGCAGCCCGTCGAAGCGCTTCCGGCGATGGCGTCCCAGGTCGTCACGCTCACCAACACCGCCAGGGTCGAGCAGGGATGCCGTCGGCTCAGGGTCGATTCCAGGCTCACCCGCTCAGCCCGTACGCACTCGCTGGAGATGGCCCGTACCGGCCGGTTCTCGCACGACTCCCCCGACGGCTCCTCGCCGTGGGACCGGATGGAGCGCGCCGGGTACGGCCTGGGCGCCGCCGAGAACATCGGACGCGGTTACTCGTCCCCCCAAGAGGCGGTGGACGCCTGGCTCGCCAGCCCCGACCACCGGAAGAACATCCTCAACTGCCGGCTCGGCACGATCGGGGTGGGCGTCGTGACCGGGCCCGGCGGGCCGTGGTGGACGCAGGACTTCGGTTATCCCTGAGCCGCCTCGCGATAGTGTCACCCGCATGGGTTTTCCCGAGGAAGGCGAGTCCAGCACGCAGAGCGTCCCCCGCCGCTCCCGTAAGGACCGCGACAAGACCAAGGAGCCTCGCGACAAGGCCAAGGAGCCTGCCGCCCCCCGAGCCCAGACGTGGAGCCCCTACGCCGAAGGCAAGCGCTCCCGCGGCCCGCTCTGGTTCGCGATCGGCGGAGTGGCGGTGCTGGGCCTGCTCGGCGCCGGCCTGTGGGTGATGTGGAACGCCGATGGGCCGCAGTCGGCGGAGACCGAGGCGAGCCGGCCGTCGTCCGCGCCGCTCCCGACGACGCCCCCCGGCAAGTACGGCTTCGCGGAGAACCGGTCGACCGACCCGGAGCCGCTCACGGTCAAGGAGCTGTTCCCGACGAAGAAGCTCGCCTTCGAGGGCCGCTCGTACGAGATGACGGTCACCGGCAAGGCCAAGAAGTGCGCTGACGTGGTGATCGGCGACAAGCTCCAGAAGGCGCTCAAGAAGGCCAAGTGCACCCAGCTGGTACGCGCCAGCTTCCGCGACAAGGGCGGCAAGGTGATCGGCACCGTCGGCGTCGCCAACCTCAGCACCGCCACGAACGCGGGCAAGGTGGCGGCCATCGGCGACCAGAAGAACTACGTCAAGCCGCTGGCCGGCAAGGACTCCGTCACCAAGCTCGTCGGCACGGGCAGCGGCGGCACCAAGGTGTGGACTCACGGCCACTACGCCGTGATGGTCTGGGTGCAGACCAAGGACGGCACGAAGCCCGACAAGAAGGGCACCAAGCGACTCTTCGAGGCGGTCGACGACTTCACCAAGGCGAGCGTCTTCAAGGCCCTGGACTCCCGGACCCTGACCGGCTACCCGGCCTGAACTCGGTCTTTCGACGAGTTAGGAGGGCAAACAGGGCTGCCGATCCGGCCGGGAACGCCCATACCGGCATGACGATCTCGCCACTCTCGCTAGGCTCGCCCTTATGCGGGGACCTGGGTCTGAGCACGAGCGTAGGGAATCCGACGGCTCGGCCACACCGGCGACGCCGCCGCCGAGCTTCGGCCAGCAGCCGCCGACCGATCAGAACGTTCCACAACCGGACGTCGACCCGCCGGGCAGCGAGCCTTCCGGCCCGCCGCCGTTCGAGGCGTGGTCCCCCGGCGCGTGGCGGGACGTCCCCCAGACCAGCCCGCCCGAGCCCGAGCCCGGTGAGGGCACTCTCCCTGCCTTCCCCGGCGCGCAGCCATGGGAGGTCTCCGAGGACGACGCCGCCCCGTACGACTGGTTCGCGGACGCCCCGGGCGAGTCCGCCCTTCCGCCCGCCGGCTGCCCGGTCGTCAACCACGACCACCCGCAGGTAACCGCCGCGGCGACGCCCGCCGACGCCTGGGCGCCCCCTGGCTCTCCCCCATGGGAGCCGCCTCCGGCCTTCACCGCGGCGGCAGCAGGCATGCAGGTGTGGCCCCCGGGCGGCCCGCCCACCACGCCGCCGTGGCCGGCCGCCACCGGCGAACTCGACCCCGACACCGAGGACGAGCCCGCGTCCGGCGCCCCCGCCGCCGAAGCCACGCCTGCGGCACCGCAGCCGCGGGACCCGTACGCGACGACACCACGACAGGCGCGCTGGAACGCCACCGCGCCGGAAGACACCGACCCGAACCCGACCCCACCACGTCAGACCGGCTGGAACACCACAACGCCGGAAGACACCGACCCCAACGCGACCACACCACGACAGACCGGCTGGAACACCACCACACCGGAAGACACCCACCCGGCCCCGACCGCACCACGTCAGGCGGGATGGAACGCCACAGCGCCGGACGACACCGACCCCAACGCGACAGCGCCGCACCAGCTCGTCCCGAACATCCCCGCGCCCCAGCAACCCGACCCCAACGCCACCGCGCCGCACTCCCTCAACGCGGGCCCGCCGCCCTTCGGCGCAGTCACGAAGGGTTCACCGCCCTCCGACAGCACGCCTCCGTCGCTGTTCGACCCCAACGTCCAGGCGCGTCCGGCCGAGCCCGGAGACGTGCCGGTGTGGCCACCGCTGCCCGCCCACGAGTCCCCTCAGAGCGACCGACTCCCAGAGCTGCCGTTCGGCGCGGACATCTGGAGCGGGAAGTCCACCCAACCGGCCACCCGCACGCCACTGGCCCTCCCTCCGGCCCTCGGCGACCAGCCCACCCCGCCGCACGGCGGCCCCGCCTTCCCGCCGGGCGCGTTCAAGCAGCCGCAGTTCCAGCTCCCGCCTCCCGCCCCCCAGCGCGGCAGAAGCAGGAAGGCCCTGCTGGTCACGCTCGGCGTGCTGGCGATGGCCGGAGTCGCCACCGGAGGCTTCTTCGCCTACAAGGCGACGTCCAGCGCTCCGAGCGCCTCGCCCGCCAAGTCCCAGGCCGCCGCCCCCACGTCCACCGCCTCCCCTTCCACCAGCCCGCCCCCGGAGCAGCCGAGCGCGTCCATGCTGAACTCCGAGGAGACGGACCCCAAGAAGTTGTCACTCACCGAGGCCTTCCCCCAGAAGAAGATCCAGGCGGCGGGATCGGCGTTCAACAGGGTCAAGACGAACCTGGCGACGAACTGCGGCCAGGCGGCCGCGGGCCCCTTCGCCGACGCGCTGCGGGACCAGAAGTGCAGCCGCGTGCTGAGGGCGACCTACGTCGACTCCAAGAAGCGGTACGCGGTGACGACCGGCATCGCCGTCCTTCCCACCAGGGAGGCCGCCATCGAGGCCGACCAGGCGAAGAACCTCGGCCGCAACCTGTGGTTCCGCGCGCTTCCGGCGGCGGCGGGCACGGGCGGCGACCGCGTCCACATCGCGGGCGGCTACGCGGCCGGGCTCGTCTGGGGGCGCTACATCGTGTTCAGCTACGCCACCTACGCCGACGGGCACACTCCCACGTCCAAGGAGAAGGCCCTCAGCAAGTTGAGCAGCGCCTTCCGCGACCAGATGTCCCTCGTCCTGGAACGCCGCCTCGCCAAGGGCTGACCCTCTGGCGGGAGCCCGCCAGGGCCTCCGTCAGAGCGTCCGGACCCGGCGGGTGAGGGCGGCCCGTGTCGCCAGTTCCTCGTCCGGCGGATACGTGACCTCTTCCAGGCAGAGCCCGTGCGCGGGCGCCACGTGCACACCCGAGTCCCGTACGGCGCGCGTCAGCACCTCGCCCGGCCACTCCACCGGCCTGCGCCCGTCACCGGCGGCCAGCAGCGACCCCACCAAGGCCCGCACCATCGAATGGCAGAACGCGTCGGCCACCACCGTGGCGACCAGGACCCCGTCGTCATCGCGCACCCACTCGAGCCGCTGGAGCTCCCTGATCGTGGTCGCTCCCTCGCGCTTCTTGCAGAACGCCGCGAAGTCGTGCTCACCCAGCAGCCGCGCGGCGGCCGCGTTCATCGCGTCAAGGTCGAGCGGCCGGTTGTGCCAGACCACCTCGCGCCGCCGCAACGGGTCCACGCCGCCAGGCGCGTCGCTCACCCGATAGGCGTACCGGCGCGACATCGCACCGAACCGAGCGTCAAAGCCCTCAGGAGCGACTGTGACGCGATGAATCCGCGCATCCGGGTCAAGCACCCCGGCCAGCCGTCGCACCAGCGCAGCAAGCCGCTCACCCACGTCCAGGGGCAACTCCTCGCCCGCGCCAGGCCCTTCACCCGTTGGGGTGTCCCCACCGGACAGACCATCCGCCGAAGCGTCCCCACCAGGCACACCGTTCCCTGGAACGCCTCCGCCACCGCCCAGGGCACCAGCACCCGCGGCAAGGCCGTTCGCGGCGCCCCACGTCCCGGAAGCGCCCATCGCGAACCCACCCGCACCGCTTGCTACGGCTCCCCCCGCCTCGCAGGCACCACCGCCGGCACCGCTCACCCCGCCGGCACCAGCGGTGACACGACTCCCCGAAGCACCACTGACGGCGGCTACCTCCCCCTCGCCGGCACCACCTGCCTCGCCGAGGACGGTGCGAACGGCAGCGCGGCGGTTGCGGTCCAGTTCGGCCAGGGCCGACACCGGCAGGTCCACGTGCGCCACCTGCCCCCGGGCGTGGACGCCCGCGTCGGTGCGCCCCGCCACCGTCAGCATGGGCGGCTCGGGCAGGCGCAGGATCTTGCCGAGGGCCTCCTCGATCTCCCCCTGGACCGTCCGCTTCCCAGGCTGGCGGGCCCACCCTCTGAAGTCCGTCCCGTCGTACGCGAGATCGAGGCGGAGCCGTACCACGATCATCCTCCTGAAAACTCAGCAGCCCAGCACAACCGGGCCGGTGAAATGCGAAACGGGCCCGGAGCCCCCGCGAGGGGGCCGGACCCGTTCCTGGTGGCCTGACGGATCAGGCCTCGTCCTTCTTCGCCTCGCCACCCTCAGCGGCCGGGGTCTCCTCGGCGGCCTCGGCGACCGGGGCCTCAGCAGCCTCAGCGGCCGGAGCCTCGGGAGCCTCAGCAGCCGGGGCCTCCTCGGCGGCGGGCGCCGCAGCGGCGGCCGGAGCCTCGGGGCGGGAGACGCGGACCGCGTTCAGCGGCTCGGTCACCAGCTCGATGACCGCCATCGGGGCGTTGTCGCCCTTGCGCGGCCCGACCTTGGTGATGCGGGTGTAGCCGCCAGGACGCTCGGCGAACGTCGTCGCGATCTCGGTGAACAGCTGGTGGACGACGCCCTTGTCCTTGACGACGGTCAGCACCTGGCGACGGTTGTGGATGTCGCCCTTCTTCGCCTTGGTGATCAGACGCTCCGCCAGCGGGCGGAGCCGCTTGGCCTTGGTAACCGTGGTGCGGATCTTGCCGTGGCGGAACAGGTCCGTGGCGAGGTTCGCCAGGATCAGCCGCTCGTGCGCCGGGCTGCCGCCAAGGCGTGCGCCCTTGGTGGGCTTGGGCATTGCGCTCTCCTTGTGAGTTAACCCGCCCCGGCCGTGCCAGGTACCGGAGTCGGGCCGGACGCACCTGTCAGGTGCGGTCCGTTCCTGTCACCCGCGCCGGGCGGCTGGGCCGCCTGGCGCGGGGGCTCGCGAGGGATCTCGCGGAAATCAGTACTGCTCGGTCTCGACGTACGCGCTGTCGTCGTCGTCGTAACCGGCGCCGGCCACCGCGCTCGGGTCGAACCCGGGCGGGGAGTCCTTGAGCGCCAGCGACATCTCGTGCAGCTTCTGCTTGACCTCTTCGATCGACTTGGCGCCGAAATTCCTTATGTCGAGCAGGTCCTGCTCGCTGCGGGCGACGAGCTCACCCACGGTGTGGATGCCCTCGCGCTTGAGGCAGTTGTAGGAGCGAACGGTCAGGTTCAGCTCCTCGATCGGCAGTGCCAGGTCGGCGGCCAGGGCGGCGTCGGTCGGCGACGGGCCGATGTCGATGCCCTCGGCCTCGACGTTGAGCTCACGGGCCAGGCCGAAGAGCTCGACGAGCGTCTTACCGGCGGACGCCACCGCGTCGCGCGGCTTCATGGCCGGCTTGGTCTCGACGTCGAGGATCAGGCGGTCGAAGTCGGTGCGCTGCTCGACTCGGGTCGCCTCGACCTTGTAGGTGACCTTGAGCACCGGCGAGTAGATCGAGTCGATCGGAATACGGCCGATCTCCTGGCCGGGCTGCTTGTTCTGCGCGGCGGAGACGTAGCCGCGACCGCGCTCGACGGTCAGCTCCATCTCCAGCTTCGCCTTGCCGTTCAGCGTGGCGATGCGCAGCTCGGGGTTGTGCACCTCGACACCGGCCGGAGGCGCGATGTCGGCGGCGGTGACCTCACCCGGGCCCTGCTTGCGCAGGTACATCACGACCGGCTCGTCGTGCTCGGACGAGACGACCAGTTCCTTGAGGTTCAGGATGATGTCGGTGACGTCTTCCTTGACCCCGGGAACGGTCGAGAACTCGTGCAGCACACCCTCGATCCGGATGCTCGTCACGGCCGCGCCCGGAATGGACGACAGCAGCGTGCGGCGGAGCGAGTTGCCGATGGTGTAACCGAAGCCCGGCTCCAGCGGCTCGATAACGAACCTGGAACGGGTGTCGTCGATGGACTCTTCGAGAAGAGTCGGACGCTGAGCGATCAGCATGCGGGTTCTCCCCCTGTCGTGTGGCGACCGCTATATGACGCCACTCCGATAAACAGCTTAGTTCGGGTACAGCGCACTGCTGTACCCGAACTATGAGTGACTACTTGGAGTAGTACTCAACGATGAGCTGCTCCTGGACCTGGGTGTCGATCTGCTGCCGGACGGGCAGCTGGTGCACCAGGACGCGGAGCTTCTCCGGCACGACGCCCAGCCAGGCCGGAACCGTGCGCTCGCCGGCGGTGGCGCGGGCCACCTCGTACGGCAGCAGGTTCCGCTTGGACTCGCGGACCTCGATGATGTCGTGCTCGCGCACGCGGTACGACGGGATGTCGACCTTCTTGCCGTTCACCGTGATGTGGCCGTGGCGGACCTGCTGGCGAGCGGCGTCGCGCGACTGGGCGAAACCGGCGCGGTAGACCACGTTGTCGAGGCGGCTCTCCAGGATCTGGAGCAGGACCTCACCCGACTTGCCGGTCTTGCGGCTGGCTTCCTCGTAGTAGTTGTGGAACTGCTTCTCGAGGACGCCGTAGATGCGACGGGTCTTCTGCTTCTCGCGAAGCTGAAGCTGGTACTCGGACTCCTTGGGGCGTCCGCGGCCGTGCTCACCCGGCGGGTAAGGACGGATCTCGATGGGGCACTTGGCGGACTCGCACTTGCTGCCCTTGAGGAAGAGCTTGGTCTTCTCGCGACGGCAGAGCTTGCAGTCCGCGCCCGTGTAACGAGCCATTTCTCAATATCTCCTGGGGATCAGACGCGGCGGCGCTTCGGCGGACGGCAGCCGTTGTGCGGAACCGGCGTGACGTCCTGGATCGAGCCGACCTCGAGACCCGTGGCCTGGAGGGAGCGGATCGCGGTCTCACGGCCGGAGCCGGGACCCTTGACGAAGACGTCGACCTTGCGCATGCCGTGCTCCATGGCCCGGCGGGCGGCGTTCTCGGCGGCCATCTGAGCGGCGAACGGGGTGGACTTACGGGAGCCCTTGAAACCCACGTGGCCGGCGCTGGCCCAGGAGATCACGTTCCCGTTCGGGTCGGTGATCGAGACGATCGTGTTGTTGAACGTGCTCTTGATGTGGGCGTGCCCGTGAGCGACGTTCTTCTTTTCCTTGCGGCGCACCTTCTTCGGCGCACCCTGGCGGCTCTTAGGAGGCATCCTTTGCCTTCACTCCTGAGGTGTTCGGTCCTGCGGCTGCGCGGACTACTTCTTACCGGGCTTCTTCTTGCCGGCCACGGTCTTCTTCTTGCCCTTGCGGGTGCGCGCGTTGGTCTGCGTGCGCTGACCGTGGACAGGCAGCCCCTTGCGGTGCCGGATGCCCTGGTAGCAACCGATTTCGATCTTGCGACGGATGTCGGCCTGGACCTCGCGGCGCAGGTCACCCTCGATCTTGAAGTTCGCCTCGATGTAGTCACGCATCGGGACGAGCTCAGTGTCGGTGAGCTGGTGCACGCGGATGTCGCCGCTGACACCGGTGGCCTGGAGAATCTCCTGGGCCCGGGTGCGGCCGATTCCGTAGATGTAGGTGAGAGCGATCTCCAGCCGCTTCTCGCGGGGGAGGTCGACGCCAACCAGGCGAGCCATGGTCGGGCATTCTCCTTCACTTTGGCGGAGGTCTTGCGCCTCACTACCCCTCCCCATGCCCGGGGTGAGGGCCCCGGCCTCCGACCGGGGGTCTCCTGGGTGGTACGACTTGCGCCGCCTGCCCAGGTGTGACGCGCGATTACTGACTCAGGCTTCTCATGCGTCGAGCCCGCACCCTGCTGGGGCGGACTCGGAGAAGCCTTGCGGCGACTAGCCCTGGCGCTGCTTGTGGCGCAGGTTGTCGCAGATCACCATGACGCGACCGTGCCGGCGGATCACCTTGCACTTGTCACAGATCTTCTTGACGCTCGGCTTTACCTTCATAGTCCTTCGTGTTCCTCAGACGTCTTACTTGTATCGGTAGACGATCCGCCCACGACTGAGGTCGTAGGGGCTCAGTTCCACGACCACCCGGTCGTCAGGCAAGATTCGGATGTAGTGCATCCGCATCCGTCCGCTGATGTGGGCCAGGACCTTATGGCCGTTGTCGAGCTGCACCCGGAACATGGCGTTCGGGAGCGACTCAACCACAGTGCCCTCGATCTCGATGGCGCCGTCTTTCTTGGCCAAAATCCCTCGCGTTTCACTGATCGGTCGTCTGAGGCTCCGGTTCACTAAGCAGCCGCGACTTCACGCTTCGAAGAGAGCGGCGATCTGCAAGGACCGCCGACGCGTGATAGTCATAGTGAGCCGACTAAGGAGTGTACGACACCTGAGCCCAAAACGCGAAAGCGCGTGCCAGGTGTCCTGACACAACCATGAGCCAGTTTACCCCAACCTGTCACCGCGCTCCGCCATTCCCGCAAGGACCGGCAAAGCAGCCCGCAGGACCTCGCGGCCCAAGACGCCGCTCCCCCGTCGACGCTCACTGCAGGAACAAGGCCGCACCAGCGGAAACGGGCCACCCCGCCCGTAGAGGGGACCAGCCAGAGGCCCGCGGGCGCACACCACATGCCCCTAGGAACGCTGACGGACTCGCGAGAACAAGTGACGCGCCTGCGGGAACGGTCACCCGCTCGCGAGAACGGGTCAGGCGCCTGCGAGAGGCGATCACACACTCACGGAGCGCCAGCGGGCACGGTCACGCGCCCGCGGCAACCACGAGAGCCGACCGCCGCCGCCCGACCGTCCGATCGCCATCCGAAACGACGGGACCGCACGGCGCCGGCCACCACACGTACCCGAGCTTCGGGGTCGACTCCTTGCCGTACCACTTCGTGTAGACCTCGCCGTGCGACGCGTACGTGGAGCCGAACGTGTAGGCCTTGCGGTTGCTGGAGTACAACTTGCCCCAGTTGTGCACCTGCTCGCCTGAGCCGCGCTCGACGCGTTGGCGGCGGTGGGGGCGACGGCCGTAAGGAGCCTACGCATGTCGTTTCTTCCGGGAGAGCGGTGCTTTCGACACCACTCACGCTAGGAAGAAGCGTTCATCCCTTCTGCGGAGGAATGCACACAGTGCACTCCTCCACACAGCGGCAGTTCACGGCCGCTTGCCGGGCGCGTTCCCGAAGATCGTGCTCATCAGCAGCACCACGCCCCACGGACCCATCACCCAGAGCGGCCACGGGTAGATCATGTGGCCGCTCGTGATACTGACGATCAACCAGATCGCCCAGTTGATGGAGCTCGCCGCTGCCCAGGCTCCCCAGGCCGCGCGCATGCCGGGGTGCATGCCCGCTTTCGGCACGGGTGTGGGGGCGACCTTGGCGGGCCTGGCGCGCAGGTCCACGTCGGGCAGGTCGGCGGTGAGCCTGGCCAGTTCGCCGTAGGTCTTGGTCTTGTAGAGCTGCTCCAGCCGCTCGTTGAACTCGTTCATGGTGATGCGGCCGTCGGCGGTGTGCTCGCGGAGTATGGCGGCCACCCGGTCGCGGTCGACGTCGGAGGCACGCATCTCGGGGCTCTGCGCCATACCCACCACTCCTGGCTAGTTCTGCAGTTGGGCGAGGCGCTCTTTGCCCCCGTCGAGGGCGGTTAGCACCCAAGGTCCATTATGTGTCACCGCGACGCTGTGCTCGAAGTGTGCCGACGCCTTGCCGTCGACGGTGACGACCGTCCAGTCGTCGGCCAGCACGCGGGTGCGCTCGGTGCCGAGGTTGACCATCGGCTCGATCGCCAGGCACATCCCGACCTCCAGCGCAGGGCCTCTTCCTGGCCTGCCGTGGTTGGCGATCCACGGGTCCATGTGCATCTCGGTGCCGATGCCGTGCCCGCCGTACTCAGGCGGAATGCCGAAGCGTCCCTGCGACTTGACGTACCGCTCCACCTCGTGGCCGATGTCGGACAGGTGGCGTCCGGCGCCGAGCGCGGCGATCCCGCGCCACATGGCCTCCTCGGTGATCCGCATCAGCTCGGTCAGCTTCGGATCCACCCCCCCGACGGGCACCGTGACGGCCGAGTCGCCGTGCCAGCCGTCGAGGATGGCCCCACAGTCGATCGAGATGATGTCGCCCTCACGGAGCTTGCGGGCGTTCGTCGGGATCCCGTGCACGACCTCGTGATTGACCGACGCACAGATCGACGCGGGAAAGCCCTGGTATCCCTTGAAGGACGGGATCGCGCCCTCGTCCCTGATCGCCTTCTCGGCGATCACGTCGAGGTCGAGCGGCGTCATGCCGGGCTCCACTGAGCGCGCGAGCAGGTCGAGCGTACGCCCGACCACCAGACCGGCCGCGCGCATCTTCTCAAGCTGCTCCGGCGACTTGATCTGGATTCCGTGTCGGTTCTTCTTGAACATTCTTTCGGCACCCCCCGGGGTTTGAACGGGCCGACATGGGAGCCCAATTCCCCCACAATAGCCGCGAGGTGGCACGGAATACCGTGCCACCTCCGCAGTACGTCGGCAGAACTATCCCATGTAGGGGCGAATCGCCTCCATGGCGCGCGTGGTGATCTCCTCGACCGGACCGGTCGCGTCGACGCCCACCAGGATGCCCTCATCGGCGTAGTACGAGACCAGCGGCGCGGTCTGCTCCTGGTAGACCTCCAGGCGGTGCCTGACGGTCTCCTCCTTGTCGTCGTCACGCTGGAACAGCGTGCCGCCGCAGGCGTCGCACCGATCGTCCTGCTTGTCGTCGAACTCCACGTGCCAGATGCGCCCGCACTGGCTGCAGGTACGCCGCCCCGCGAGCCGCCTGACCACTTCGTCGTCGTCGACGACCAGCTCAAGGACCAGGTCGAGGGACTGGCCCCACTCGTTGAGCATCTTCTTGAGAATCTCGGCCTGCGGCACGTTTCTCGGGAAGCCGTCGAGCAGGAAACCGTCCTGCGCGTCCTCCTCCGAGAGACGATCGCGGACCATCGCGATCGTGACCTCGTCAGGCACCAGGTCGCCGCGGTCCATGTAGGTCTTGGCGAGCTTGCCGAGTTCCGTGCCGCCGGAGACGTTGGCACGGAAGATGTCACCTGTCGAGATCTTCGGGATGGACAGGTTCGACGCGATGTACTGGGCTTGTGTCCCCTTACCCGCTCCGGGGGGCCCGACAAGAACGAGACGCACTACCGCAGGAAACCTTCGTAGTTGCGCTGCTGCAGCTGGCTCTCGATCTGCTTCACCGTATCAAGGCCGACGCCAACCATGATCAGAATGCTCGTCCCTCCGAACGGGAAGTTCTGGCTCGCACCGGACACCGCCAACGCGACGATCGGGATCATGGCGATCAGACCCAGATAGAGCGCGCCAGGCGCGGTCAGACGGGTGAGCACGAAGTTCAGGTATTCAGCCGTCGGCCGGCCCGGGCGGATGCCCGGAATGAACCCACCGTACTTCTTCATGTTGTCAGCGACTTCAGCGGGGTTGAACGTGATGGACACGTAGAAGTACGTGAAGAACACGATCAGGAGGAAGAACGTGCCCATGTAGATGGGCGTGTCACCCTTGACGAGGTGCTGCGAGATCCACTGCACGACCGCGTTCGGGTTCTCGGCGTTCGCGAACAGCGAGGTCAGCAGCTGCGGCAGATAGAGCAGCGAGGACGCGAAGATGACCGGGATGATGCCGGCCTGGTTGACCTTGAGCGGGATGTAGGTGGACGTGCCGCCGTACATCCGGCGCCCGACCATCCGCTTGGCGTACTGGACGGGAATGCGCCGCTGCGCCTGCTCGACGAAGACGACCGCGGCGATCATGAAGACGCCGACGACCATGACGACCGCGAAGGTGAACTTGTTCGCGGAGAAGATGTTGGCCAGCTCGGACGGGAAGACCGCGACGACCTGGGTGAAGATCAGAATGGACATGCCGTTGCCGACACCCCGGTCGGTGATCAGCTCGCCCAGCCACATGATCACGGACGTACCCGCCGTCATGATGATGACCATCGTGACGATCATGAAGACGTTGTCGGGGTCGAGCAGAACGTCCCGGTCGCAGCCCTGGAAGAGCTGGCCGGAGCGCGCGAGCGCGATGAACGCCGTTGACTGGAGAATGCCGAGACCGATGGTCAGATACCGCGTATACTGCGTGATCTTGGTCTGCCCGGCCTGGCCCTCCTTCTTGAGCGCCTCGAGCCTGGGAATGACCACGACGAGCAGCTGCAGAATGATGCTCGCGGTGATGTAAGGCATAATGCCCAGCGCGAATACCGACAGCTTCAGGAGCGCGCCGCCGCTGAACAGCTGCACCATCCCGTAGATGTTGCCGTTTTGGCCGTTGCGGACCTGATCGAAACAGGCCGCAATGTTCTGGACGTGGACGCCCGGGGTCGGAAGTACCGAACCCAGCCGGAACAGCGCGATGATGCCCAGCGTGAAGAGCAACTTCTTGCGCAGGTCCGGGGTCCGGAACGCCCGGGTAAACGCGGTCAGCACGGTCCCTCCTGCGCGCCTATGAGGCGATGTGAGTATGCAATGGTGCGGGGATCTGCCATCTGAAGTATCAGGTCATACGAGCCGGACAGATGCCTGCCGTCTCGCGAACTCTAACGCACTACGGGCGTGGGGGCCCATTGTCGGAGCCCCCACGCCTCGTAATACCTCTTACAGCTCGGTAACGGAGCCACCGGCCGCGGCGATCTTCTCCTTCGCGGCGGACGAGAAGGCGTGCACCTTCACGTCGACCGCGACCGAGATCTCACCGGTGCCCAGCACCTTGACGAGCTGGTTCTTGCGAACAGCACCCTTGGCGACCAGGGCCTCGACGGTGACCTCGCCACCCTCGGGGAACAGCTCGCTGATCCTGTCGAGGTTGACGACCTGGTAGGTCGTCTTGAACAGCGCGTTGGAGAAGCCCTTGAGCTTCGGCAGACGCCTCTGCAGCGGCACCTGGCCACCCTCGAAGCCGAGGGGAACCGTGGTACGGGCGCGGCTGCCCTTGGTGCCGCGACCGGCCGTCTTGCCCTTGGACGCCTCGCCGCGACCCTTGCGGATCTTGGCCTTGTTGGCGCCGGGGGCCGGACGCAGGTCGTGAATCTTGAGCGGAGCCTTGTCAGTCATGACTAGTCGACCTCTTCCACCTCGACGAGGTGCGTCACCACGGAGACCATCCCGCGAATCTCGGGCCGGTCCTCCTTGACGACGACGTCGCCGATTCGCTTCAGGCCAAGCGAACGCAGCGAGTCACGCTGGTTCTGCTTGCCACCGATCTTCGAGCGAACCTGAGTGATCTTCAGGCGTGCCATGACTAGCTCACCGCCTTGGCCGCCGCAGCCTCGGCGAGACCCTCGGCGCGAGCCTTGAGCATCCGGGCCGGAGCGACGTCCTCGATCGGCAGGCCGCGGCGGGCGGCGATCTCCTCGGGCCGGGACAGGCCCTTCAGAGCGGCCACCGTGGCGTGCACGATGTTGATCGGGTTGTCGGAGCCGAGCGACTTCGAAAGCACGTCGTGGATGCCGGCGCACTCCAGGACCGCGCGCACCGGGCCGCCGGCGATGACGCCGGTACCGGCCGAGGCCGGACGCAGGAAGACGACACCGGCCGCCTCCTCGCCCTGGACCGTGTGCGGGATCGTGCCCTGGATCCGAGGCACCTTGAAGAAGTGCTTCTTCGCCTCTTCGACACCCTTGGCGATGGCCGCGGGGACTTCCTTGGCCTTGCCATAGCCGACGCCGACCAGGCCGTTGCCGTCACCGACGACAACCAGGGCGGTGAAGCTGAAGCGACGACCACCCTTCACGACCTTGGCCACTCGGTTGATCTTCACTACGCGCTCGATGTACGAGACGCCCTTGTCGGCGGCGCCACCGCGGCGATCGTCACGACGGTCCCGCCGCTCGCCACCGGTGCCGCCACCGCGACGCGGAGCTGCAGCCATCAGTGGTTCCTCATCTCAGTAGCCATTAGAACTCGAGCCCGCCTTCGCGAGCGCTGTCCGCCAGGGCGGCGATGCGCCCGGCGTAGCGGTTGCCACCGCGGTCGAAGACGACAGCGGTGATCCCGGCATCCTTGGCCCGCTGAGCGAGGAGCTCGCCGACCTTCTTGGCCTTTTCGGTCTTGTCCGCCTCCAGCGCGCGCAGCGAGGCGTCCATGGTGGACGCGCTCACCAGCGTGTGGCCGACCGTGTCGTCCACGATCTGCACGAACAGGTGACGGGTCGAACGGTTGACGACCAGGCGCGGACGCGCGGCCGTGCCGACGACGTTCTTGCGGACGCGGCGGTGACGGCGGGCCCGCGAGAGCGTGCGGGCAGCCGTGTGCTTGCTGAACGCAGTCTTCGGAGCCATGCCTACTTACCAGCCTTTCCGACCTTGCGGCGGATCTGTTCGCCCTGGTAGCGAACGCCCTTGCCCTTGTACGGGTCGGGCTTGCGCAACTTGCGGATGTTGGCCGCGACCTCGCCGACCTTCTGCTTGTCGATGCCGTCGACGTGGAACAGGGTCGGCTTCTCGACGCGGAAGGAGACGCCCTCGGGAGCGTCGACGATGACCGGGTGGCTGAAGCCCAGCGAGAACTCCAGCTGCGTCGGCCCCTTGGCCTGGACGCGGTAACCGACGCCGACGATCTCCAGGGTCTTGGAGTACCCCTGGGTGACGCCCTGCACCATGTTGGCGATCAGCGTCCGGGACAGGCCGTGCAGCGCACGGACCTTGTTCTCGTCGTTGGGTCGGGTGACGGCGATGGCGCCGTCGTCGTCACGAGCCACGGCGATGGGCTCGGCGACCGTGTGAGAAAGCGTGCCCTTCGGGCCCTTGACCTGGACATCCCGGCCGGTGATCGTGATGTCTACGCCACTGGGCACAGGGATGGGCAGCCGTCCGATTCTCGACATGCTGTGTTCCTCCCCTCTACCAGACGTAGGCGAGGACTTCCCCGCCCACACCACGCTTGCCGGCCTGCTTGTCGGTCATGAGACCGGCGGACGTCGAGATGATCGCGACGCCCAGCCCGCCCAGGACTCGAGGCAGGTTGTCCTTCTTCGCATAGACCCGCAGACCGGGCTTGGACACCCGGCGCAGGCCCGCGAGCGAACGCTCACGGGTTGGCCCGAACTTGAGCTCCACCACGAGGTTTTTTCCAACCTTGGCGTCCTCGACGGACCAAGCCTGGATATAACCCTCCTGCTGGAGGATCTCGGCGATGTGCGCCTTGATCTTCGAGTACGGCATCGACACGCTGTCGTGGTACGCCGAGTTCGCATTACGCAGACGCGTGAGCATGTCTGCGATCGGGTCGGTCATCGTCATGGCCAGTGGCCTTCCTCGCCGCGGTTTCACTGCCAGCGAAGTCCAGTGCCTCAGCACTGCTCTGCCGGTGGACCTTCGGCGCGGTCATCGGGACTCTCGTCGAGAGCCCCTGGGTTTGACATTTCTATCGATATGTACGGCTCGCAGCCGCCTAGGGGGCGACAAGTGGCCGCCCCCTAGGGTAACTACCAGCTGGACTTGGTGATGCCAGGCAGCTCGCCCCGGTGCGCCATCTCGCGGAAGCACACGCGGCACAGGCCGAACTTCCTGTAGACGGCGCGCGGGCGCCCGCAGCGCGAGCAGCGGGTGTACGCGCGAACCTCGAACTTGGGCTTACGCGCTGCCTTGGCGATCAGCGACTTCTTCGCCATGTCAGGCCTCCTTGAACGGGAAGCCGAGGAGCTTCAGCAGCGCCCGGCCCTGGTCGTCGTTCTTCGCGGTGGTCACGATCGTGATGTCCATGCCCCGCGGCCGGTCGACCTTGTCCTGGTCGACCTCGTGGAACATGACCTGCTCGGTCAGACCGAAGGTGTAGTTGCCGTTGCCGTCGAACTGCTTCGGCGACAGACCGCGGAAGTCGCGGATACGGGGCAGCGCCAACGACAGCAGCCTGTCGAGGAACTCCCACATCCGGTCGCCGCGAAGCGTGACGTGCGCGCCGATCGGCATGCCCTCACGCAGCTTGAACTGCGCGATGGACTTGCGGGCCCGGACGACGGCCGGCTTCTGACCGGTGATCGCGGTGAGGTCGCGGACGGCGCCCTCGATGAGCTTGGAGTCGCGGGCCGCCTCGCCGACACCCATGTTGACCTTGATCTTCACCAGGCCAGGGATCTGCATGACGTTCTCGATGCCGAAGTCCTCGCGAAGCTTGGCCGCGATCTCCTCGCGGTACTTCGTCTTGAGGCGCGGCGTCGGGCGCTCGGTCTCGGTGGTCGTGGCAGTCATCAGCTGTCCTCACCCGTCTCGTCGGCCTTGTCGGCCTTCTTGTCGGCGGGCTTGTCGTCCTTGAGCTTCTTCACGTTGCTCACGTGGATGGGGGCCTCCATGGTCTGCACGCCGCCGGTCTTGGCGCCACGCGGACCCTGGTTGGTCTCCTTAGAGTGCTTCTTGATCATGTTGACGCCCTCGACCACCACGCGGTCCTCCCGCGGGTAGGCAGCGATCACATGACCCTTGGCACCCTTGTCCTTGCCGGCGATGACCTGGACGAGGTCACCCTTCTTCACATGCAGCTTCGGCATTACAGCACCTCCGGGGCGAGCGAGATGATGCGCATGAACTTCTTGTCGCGCAGCTCGCGGCCCACCGGGCCGAAGATACGAGTGCCGCGAGGGTCGCCGCTGTCCTTGATGATGACGGCGGCGTTCTCGTCAAAGCGGATGTAGGAGCCGTCGGGCCGGCGGCGCTCCTTGACCGTGCGGACGATGACGGCCTTGACCACGTCGCCCTTCTTGACGCCCGTGCTGCCGGGCAGGGCGTCCTTGACAGTGGCGACGATGACGTCGCCGATACCGGCGTAGCGTCGGCCCGAGCCACCGAGAACACGGATGCAAAGGATCTCCTTGGCACCCGTGTTGTCGGCGACCTTGAGCCGCGACTCCTGCTGGATCACGTTAACTCCTGTTAGTCGCGCCGGTTCTCATCGCTGAGCCTGGCGGAACCCGTCGTTGTCTTGTTCCTCCGGCCACAGCTCCGCCTGGAGCCGCACCGCAGGCGACGGGCGAGCGGACGCTCGCCCGTCCTTGGACGCTGTCATGGGGGTGTCTCCACCCCCACGAGGCGCGGTATATCCGAGAGGGCCTACTTGGCCTTCTCGAGGATCTCCACGACCCTCCACCGCTTGGTGGCGGAGAGGGGGCGGGTCTCCATCAGCAGCACGCGGTCGCCGACGCCACAGGCGTTGCCCTCGTCGTGCGCCTTGTACTTGGTCGTACGGCGGATGACCTTGCCGTACAGACGGTGCTTGACGCGGTCCTCGACGGCGACGACGACGGTCTTGTCCATCTTGTCGCTGACGACCAGGCCCTCGCGGACCTTGCGGAAGTTCCGCGCGTCGGTGGTCTCGGTGGTCTCGGTCTCAGCCATCGCTCGTCTCCTTCTCGACCGTGACGATGCCGAGCTCCCGCTCGCGCATCACGGTGTAGATACGGGCGATCTCGCGGCGGACGGCGCGCAGCCGCCCGTGGCTCTCCAACTGACCGGTCGCTGACTGGAAGCGGAGGTTGAACAGCTCCTCCTTGGCTTCCTTGAGCTTCTGGACCAGGGTGTCCTGGTCCTCCACCCGCAGCTCGCCGGCGGTCAGGCCCTTAGCCATCACGCCTCACCAACTTCACGCTTAACGATCTTGCACTTCATGGGGAGCTTGTGGATCGCGCGAGTGAGTGCCTCACGGGCAATCGGCTCGGCAACGCCGGAAAGCTCGAACATGACGCGCCCCGGCTTGACGTTCGCGATCCACCACTCGGGCGAACCCTTACCGGAGCCCATGCGGGTCTCGGCCGGCTTCTTGGTCAGCGGGCGGTCAGGGTAGATGTTGATCCACACCTTTCCACCACGCTTGATGTGACGGGTCATCGCAATACGAGCCGACTCGATCTGGCGGTTGGTCACGTAGGAGTGCTCAATCGCCTGGATGCCGAACTCGCCGAACACGACCCTGGTGCCGCCCTTGGCGGCGCCACTGCGGTCGGGCCGGTGCTGCTTGCGGTGCTTGACCCTGCGCGGGATCAGCATGGTCAGCTCCCTTCAGCACCCGGCTGCGCAGCCGGGCCGGTCTCGGGGGCGGCCTGTGCGGCCGCCTCAGTGCGGGGGGCGCGGTCCGAGCGGCCGCCACCACGACGGGCGCCACCGGCGCCACCGCGACGGGGACGGTCGCCGCCACCACGACGGTCGTCGCGCTCGCGACGCTGGCCGGCGCGAGCACCGGCGGCGGCCGCCTCGCGCTCGGCGCGGCTGGTCGGAGCCTCGCCCTTGTAGATCCAGACCTTCACGCCGATGCGGCCGAAGGTGGTGCGGGCCTCGTAGAAGCCGTAGTCGATGTCAGCGCGGAGCGTGTGCAGCGGCACGCGGCCCTCGCGGTAGAACTCCGACCTCGACATCTCGGCGCCGCCAAGACGACCCGAGCACTGGACCCGGATGCCCTTGGCGCCGCTCTTCATGGCCGACTGCATCGCCTTGCGCATGGCGCGACGGAACGAGACACGGCTGGAGAGCTGCTCGGCGACGCCCTGCGCGACGAGCTGGGCGTCGATCTCGGGGTTCTTCACCTCGAGGATGTTGAGCTGGACCTGCTTCTTGGTCAGCTTCTCCAGGTCACCGCGGATGCGGTCGGCCTCCGCGCCGCGACGGCCGATGACGATGCCCGGACGCGCGGTGTGGATGTCGACCTGAACACGGTCGGTCGTGCGCTCGATCTCCACCTTGGAGATACCGGCCCGCTCCATGCCCTTCTGCAGCATGCGGCGGATCGACACGTCCTCAGCGACGTACGACTTGTACAGCTTGTCGGCGTACCACCGGCTCTTGAAGTCGGTCGTGATGCCGAGGCGGAACCCGTGCGGGTTAACCTTCTGGCCCACTATCGGGTCCTTCCCTTCGGCTCGCGGGACTCCACGATCACAGTGATGTGGCTCGTCCGCTTGTTGATCCGATAGGCACGACCCTGGGCACGCGGACGGAACCGCTTCAGCGTCGGGCCCTCATCGACCCACGCGCGGCTCACGACGAGCGACTGAGGGTCGAGATCGAAATTGTGCTCTGCGTTCGCCATGGCGCTGGAGAGCACCTTGTAGATCGGTTCGCTCGCCGACTGGGGAGCGAACTGCAGCACGGCCTGCGCCTCCGAAGCGGGCAGCCCGCGAATAAGGTCCACCACGCGGCGGGCCTTCTGGGGCGTGACGCGGACGAACCGCGCCTGAGCCCTGGCTTCCATCGCTTACTCCTCTTACTTCTGAAGGCCGTTATCGCCGGCTGCGGCGGTCTTCCTTGACGTGGCTGCGGAACGTCCGCGTCGGGGCGAACTCTCCCAGCTTGTGACCGATCATCGACTCGGTGACGAACACCGGGACGTGCTTGCGGCCGTCGTGCACGGCGATCGTGTGCCCCAGCATGTCGGGAACGATCATGGAGCGCCGCGACCACGTCTTGATGACGTTCTTGGTGCCCTTTTCGTTCTGGACGTCGACCTTCTTCTGAAGGTGCTCGTCCACGAAGGGACCCTTCTTAAGGCTACGTGGCATTTCGGCTGCTCCTACCGCTTCTTCCTCTTGCTACGACGCCGGATGATCAGCCGGTCGCTGGCCTTGTTGGCCTGGCGCGTGCGGCCCTCAGGCTTGCCCTTCGGGTTCACCGGGTGGCGACCACCGGAGGTCTTGCCCTCACCACCACCGTGCGGGTGGTCGACGGGGTTCATCGCGACACCGCGGACGGTCGGGCGCTTGCCCTTCCACCTCATACGGCCGGCCTTGCCCCAGTTGATGTTGGCCTGCTCGGCGTTGCCGACCTGGCCCACCGACGCCCGGCAGCGCACGTCGACCATGCGCATCTCACCAGACGGCATACGCAGCGTGGCGTACTGGCCTTCCTTCGCGAGCAGCTGGATCTGAGCGCCCGCGGAACGGCCGAGCTTGGCACCGCCACCGGGACGGAGCTCCACCGCGTGGATGAAGGTACCGGTCGGGATGTTGCGCAGCGGCAGGCAGTTGCCCGGCTTGATGTCGGCCGCAGGGCCGTTCTCGATACGGTCGCCCTGCTTGAGGCCCGTCGGCGCGATGATGTAGCGCTTCTCGCCGTCGGCGTAGTGCAGCAGAGCGATGTTGGCAGTGCGGTTCGGGTCGTACTCGATGTGAGCGACCTTCGCCGGGATGCCGTCCTTGTCATGCCTACGGAAGTCGATGATCCGGTAGGCGCGCTTGTGACCGCCGCCCTGGTGGCGAGCGGTGACCCGGCCGTGTACGTTGCGGCCGCCCTTGCTGTGAAGGGGCGCAAGCAGCGACTTCTCGGGCGTGCTGCGGGTGATCTCGGAGAAGTCCGAGACACTCGAACCGCGGCGACCCGGCGTCGTCGGCTTGTACTTACGGATGCCCATCTTTTTCGTTCATCCTTCGTCGGTTACATGGGTGAGCCCGCCGCACAGGAGTGCGGCGGTCTCGGCCCCGCGCAGGCCCAGCGGGCCCGCTTACTTCTATGGCTGCTAGCCGATCTGACCGAAGATGTCGATCCGATCGCCCTCGACCAGGCTCACGATCGCGCGCTTGGTGTCGGGACGCTTGCCGAAACCGGTACGGGTGCGCTTGCGCTTGCCCTGCCGGTTGATCGTGTTCACGCTGGTGACCTTGACCCCGAAGATCTGCTCAACCGCGATCTTGACCTGGGTCTTGTTCGCGGTCTTCTTCACCAGGAACGTGTACTTGTTGTTCTCATCGATCAGGCCGTAGCTCTTCTCGGAGACGACCGGCTTGATGATGATGTCGCGCGGGTCGGCGATCTTCTCCATCAGGCGTCTTCCTTCTCACTCTGAGCTGCCGCCTGAGCCGACAGCCTCGCCACGACCTGGTCGTACGCCTCCTGAGTGAAGACCACGTCGTCGTAGCAGAGAACGTCGTAGGTGTTGAGCTGCCCGGCGTCCAGCAGGTGGACCTCGGGAGCGTTACGCAGGCTCAGCCAGGTCATCTCGTCGGTCTCGCCGACGACGACGAGCACCGACTTGGCCTGGGTGATCTTGCGAAGCGCGGTAAGCGCCACCTTGGTCTTCGGCGTCTCGCCGGCGACCAGGCTGCTCACCACGTGCACGCGACCGCCGGACGCCCTGTCAGACAGGGCGCCGCGCAGCGCGGCGGCCTTCATCTTCTTGGGAGTCCGCTGCGAGTAGTCGCGCGGCACCGGGCCGTGGACGACGCCACCGCCGGTGAACTGCGGCGCACGGGTCGAGCCCTGACGGGCGCGGCCGGTGCCCTTCTGGCGGTACGGCTTCTTGCCACCGCCGCTGACCTCACCACGGGTCTTGGCCTTGTGGGTGCCCTGCCGGCGAGCGGCGAGCTGGGCCACGACCACCTGGTGGATCAGAGGAATGTTGACCTTGGCGCCGAAGATGTCTTCGGGCAGGTCGACGGTGCCGGCCTTGGCGCCGCTGGCGTCGAGGACGTCAATGCTGGTCACTTGGCAGCCCCCTTCTTGGCAGCGGTGCGGACGAGGACCAGGCTGCCGTTGGCGCCGGGGATCGCACCCTTGATCAGGATGAGGCCCTTCTCGACGTCGACGGCGTGAACCTTGAGGCTCTGCACCGTGGTGCGGACGTTACCCATCCGACCAGCCATGCGCAGACCCTTGAAAACGCGGCCCGGGGTGGCGCAGCCACCGATGGAACCCGGCGAGCGGTGCTTGCGCTGCGTACCGTGCGACGCACCCAGACCACCGAAGCCGTGCCGCTTCATGACACCGGCGAAGCCCTTGCCCTTGCTCTTGCCCGTCACGTCGACGAACTGGCCGGCCTCGAAGGTGTCGGCCAGCAGCTCCTGGCCGAGGGTGTAGTCGCTCGCGTCGTCGGTGCGGATCTCCGCGAAGTAACGGCGCGGGGTGATGTCGTGCTTACGCAGGTAGTCGCCGAGCGGCTTGTTGACCTTCCGGGGGTCGACCTGCCCGAAGCCGAGCTGGATGGCGGAGTAGCCGTCCTTGTCGGCGGTGCGGACACGGGTCACCACACACGGACCGGCCTCGACCACGGTCACCGGAACCATCCGGTTGTCCGCGTCGAAGACCTGGGTCATGCCGAGCTTCTTGCCCAGGACGCCCTTGATCGTCTTAGCCATGTCAGTGCGTTCCCTCAGAGCTTGATCGAAATGTCGACACCCGCGGGAAGGTCGAGCCGCATGAGCGAGTCGACGGTCTTGGGCGTCGGGTCGATGATGTCAATCAGCCGCTTGTGCGTGCGCATCTCGAAGTGCTCGCGGCTGTCCTTGTACTTGTGCGGCGAGCGGATGACGCAGTACACGTTCTTCTCGGTCGGCAGCGGCACCGGGCCCGCGACCTTCGCGCCAGTCCGCGTCACCGTCTCGACGATCTTCTTGGCCGAGCTGTCGATGACCTCGTGGTCATAGGCCTTAAGCCGGATGCGGATCTTCTGTCCCGCCATAGTGGCCTCGGTGTCCTTCGCTGTCGTCTGAAAAAGTATCGTGCGGCCTGTTGCCGCTGTTCATGCAGGTCGAGCCCGCATGACCCCACGTGGCAGGCGTATGGTGCCTGCCGTTTCTTCCGTGATCCGGCAGTTACTTCGGTCACGCCGAAGTGACTGCGAGATCACGGCTTTTTCGTGGAGCCCTGTGAGGCCGGAACCATGCTGGTTCCCGCCCCTCGTGGTTCGGCGGTCGGCCCCGGTGTGGGGGCCGACCGCCGCCCCGCGGTCGCGCTACTTGATGATCTTCGTGACCCGACCGGCGCCGACGGTGCGGCCACCCTCACGGATCGCGAACTTGAGGCCTTCCTCCATGGCGATGGGCTGGATCAGCTCAACGCGCATCTCGGTGTTGTCGCCCGGCATGACCATCTCGGTGCCCTCGGGGAGGTTCACCACACCGGTCACGTCAGTCGTACGGAAGTAGAACTGCGGACGGTAGTTGTTGAAGAACGGCGTGTGGCGGCCGCCCTCGTCCTTGGACAGGATGTAGACCTGGCCGTTGAACTCGGTGTGCGGGGTGGTCGTGCCCGGCTTGATGATGCACTGGCCGCGCTCGACGTCGTCGCGCTTGATGCCGCGGAGCAGCAGGGCGGCGTTGTCACCCGCGTGACCCTCGTCGAGCATCTTGTTGAACATCTCGATGCTGGTGACGGTGGTGGTGGTCTTCTCCGGCTTGATGCCGATGATGTCGACCTGCTCGTTGATCTTGACGACACCGCGCTCGATACGGCCGGTGACGACCGTACCGCGACCGGTGATCGAGAAGACGTCCTCGACCGGCATGAGGAACGGCTTGTCCGTCTCACGCGGCGGCTCGGGCACGTTCTCGTCGACGGCGTTCATCAGCTCGATGATGCTGTCGGCCCACTTCTCGTCGCCCTCAAGAGCCTTGAGCGCGGAGACGCGGACGACCGGCAGGTCGTCGCCGGGGAACTCCTGAGCGGACAGGAGCTCGCGGACCTCGAGCTCGACGAGCTCCAGGATCTCCTCGTCGTCGACCATGTCGGCCTTGTTCAGGGCCACGACGATGTAGGGAACGCCGACCTGGCGGGCCAGGAGGACGTGCTCCTTCGTCTGCGGCATCGGGCCGTCGGTGGCGGCGACCACGAGGATCGCGCCGTCCATCTGGGCGGCACCGGTGATCATGTTCTTCACGTAGTCGGCGTGACCGGGGCAGTCCACGTGGGCGTAGTGGCGCTTCTCGGTCTGGTACTCGACGTGCGCGATGGAGATCGTAATACCGCGGGCCTTCTCCTCGGGCGCCTTGTCGATCTTGTCGAACGGCGTAGCCTGGTTCAGCTCGGGGAAACGGTCGTGAAGCACCTTGGTGATCGCCGCGGTCAGAGTGGTCTTACCGTGGTCGATATGCCCAATGGTGCCGATGTTCATGTGCGGCTTGTTCCGCTCGAACTTGGCCTTGCCCACTGGTTCTCTCCTTGAGAATCTGACTGACTTTCGTCTGCACACTCGGGCCCGGGTAATCCCGAACCCCTAAGCGGTGAGGCGGCTCGCACCGCCTCACCAGGGGCCGAGGCCCCTATGGCGGCTGGGCACCGATCACTCGGCACCCGCCATTGGGGTCCCGGGACTATTCGCCCCGGGCCTTCGCGACGATCTCCTTGGCGATGCCCGGAGGCACCTCCGAGTAGGAGTCGAACTGCATGCTGTAGCTCGCGCGCCCCTGCGTCTTGCTACGCAGGTCGCCCACGTAGCCGAACATCTCAGACAGCGGCACGAGCGCCTGGACGACTCGGGCACCTGCCCGCTCGTCCATCGCCTGGATCTGCCCGCGACGACCGTTGAGGTCGCCGATGACGTCACCCATGTAGTCCTCGGGCGTGGTGACCTCGACGGCCATCATCGGCTCAAGGAGCACAGCGTCGGCCTTGCGCGCGGCCTCCTTGAAGGCCATCGAGCCGGCAATCTTGAAGGCCATTTCCGAGGAGTCGACGTCGTGCGCGGCACCGTCGGTCAGCGTCACCTTCACGCCCACCATCGGGTAGCCGGCCAGCACGCCGAACTCGGCGGCCTCCTGAGCGCCCGCGTCGACCGACGGGATGTACTCCCTCGGGACACGGCCACCCGTGACCTTGTTCTCGAACTCGTAGCCGTCGTTGCCCTCGCCGAGCGGCTCGAGGTTGATGATGACCCGCGCGAACTGACCAGAACCACCGGTCTGCTTCTTGTGGGTGTAGTCGATCTTCTCCACCTTGCGGCGGATGGTCTCGCGGTAGGCGACCTGGGGACGGCCGACGTTGGCCTCGACCTTGAACTCGCGCCGCATGCGGTCGACGAGAATCTCCAGGTGAAGCTCGCCCATGCCCCAGATGACGGTCTGGCCGGTCTCCTCGTCGCGACGGACCTGGAAGGACGGGTCCTCCTCGGCCAGGCGCTGGATCGCGGTGGACAGCTTCTCCTGGTCGCCCTTGGTCTTGGGCTCGATGGCGACGTTGATGACCGGAGCCGGGAACGTCATCGACTCGAGCACGACCTGGTTCGACGGGTCGGACAGCGTGTCGCCAGTCGTGGTGTCCTTCAGACCCATGACGGCGACGATCTGACCAGCGGTGGCCGTAGGCCGCTCTTCACGCTTGTTGGCGTGCATCTGGTAGATCTTGCCGATCCGCTCCTTCTTGCCCTTCACAGAGTTGACGACCTGTGAACCGGCCTCGAGCGTGCCCGAGTAGATGCGGATATAGGTGATCTTGCCCAGGTGCGGGTCGCTGGCGATCTTGAAGGCCAGCGCGGAGAACGGCTCGCTCGGGTCCGCGTGACGCTCGATCACCTGGTCCTCCTTGCCGACCGCGTGGCCCTTGAAGGCCGGGATGTCGGTCGGGGCGGGGAGGTAGGCGACGATCGCGTCGAGCAGGGGCTGCACGCCCTTGTTCTTGAACGCGGTGCCGCACAGCACCGGGTTGATGGAGCTGCTCACCGTGGCGCGGCGAATGGCCGCGATCAGCTGCTCCTCGGTGGGCTCGACGCCCTCGAGGAAGAGCTCCATCAGCTCGTCGTCGTTCTCGGCGACGGTCTCGATCAGCCGGTCGCGCCACTCGCGCGCCGCCTCGGCGTGGTCGGCCGGGATGTCGACGGTGTCGTACATCTCGCCCTTCGCAGCCTCGGCGCTCCAGATGAGACCCTTCATCCTGATGAGGTCGATGACGCCCTTGAAGTCGGCCTCAACGCCCCACGGAAGCTGGATGACCGCCGGGGTCGCGCCCAGACGGTTGATCATCATGTCGACGCAGCGGTGGAACTCCGCGCCGACGCGGTCCATCTTGTTCACGAAGCAGATGCGCGGAACGTCGTAGCGGTCAGCCTGGCGCCACACCGTCTCCGACTGCGGCTCGACACCAGCGACGCCGTCGAACACGGCGACCGCGCCGTCGAGGACGCGAAGCGAACGCTCCACCTCGATGGTGAAGTCGACGTGACCCGGGGTGTCGATGATGTTGATGGTGTGACCGAGCCACTCACAGGTCGTCGCGGCAGACGTGATCGTGATGCCGCGCTCCTGCTCCTGCTCCATCCAGTCCATGGTGGCAGCGCCCTCGTGGACTTCACCGAGCTTGTAGTTGATGCCGGTGTAGAACAGGATGCGCTCGGTCGTGGTGGTCTTGCCCGCGTCGATATGGGCCATGATCCCGATGTTTCGGACCTTGGCCAGGTCAAGAGCGGTCGTGGTGGCCACTTCTCTCGCGTCCTCGTCGTCTCGTCGAACCCGCCGGGGTTACCAGCGGTAGTGGGCGAAGGCCTTGTTGGACTCGGCCATCTTGTGGGTGTCCTCGCGCTTCTTCACGCTCGCCCCGAGGCCGTTGCTGGCGTCGAGGAGCTCGTTCATGAGGCGCTCGGTCATGGTCTTCTCGCGGCGGGCGCGGGAGTACTGCACCAGCCAGCGCAGGGCCAGGGTGGTGCTGCGCGCGGCGCGCACCTCAACCGGGACCTGGTAGGTCGCGCCACCGACTCGACGGCTGCGGACCTCGAGCGTCGGCTTGACGTTGTCAAGCGCGCGCTTCAGGGTGACGACCGGGTCGTTGCCCGTCTTCTCCCTGCAGCCCTCGAGGGCGCCGTAGACGATCGACTGCGCGATGGAGCGCTTGCCGTCCAGAAGCACCTTGTTGATCAGGGCAGTGACCAGCGGCGAACTGTAAACCGGGTCAGCCATCAGCTGACGACGGCCAGGAGAACCCTTGCGAGGCATTGTTAGCTCTTCTCCTTCTTCGCGCCGTAACGGCTACGGGCCTGCTTGCGGTTGCGGACACCCTGGGTGTCGAGCGAGCCGCGGATGATCTTGTAGCGAACACCCGGCAGGTCCTTCACACGACCGCCACGCACGAGCACGATGGAGTGCTCCTGCAGGTTGTGACCCACACCCGGGATGTAGGCCGTGACCTCGATGCCGTTCGTGAGCCGAACGCGGGCCACCTTGCGCAGTGCCGAGTTGGGCTTCTTCGGAGTCGTGGTGTAAACGCGCTGGCACACACCGCGCCGCTGCGGACTCCCCTTGAGGGCAGGAGTCTTGGTCTTAGCGACCTTGTCCTGCCGGCCCTTGCGGACCAACTGCTGAATAGTGGGCACTGCCACTCCGTTTCGTGCCTGGCCGGTGTTACGTCTGTTTGTTCAATTCGCAGGTTCTGCCGGTGTCATGACCTGCTGGTATTCCTTGCTCCCGCGCCCCCGCGCTCGGGCGTGTCGCGCTCTTCGCGCAATCACATCCACGAGGACTACGAGCCAGGAAGCCGTCCCGCGCTCCCGCAATGAGCGCACGGTCGAGAGCCCGCTAGCAACGGGCACGATGCACAAGACTACCCAGGCCCACGCGACACGTCAAAGCAGCGCGACAAAGCGGACAAGCTTTGTCACTCCGCTGGTCACTGAGCCTGCTTCGAGCCATGCCCGGCTACTGCTCCCGAGACATGATATCCGGCTCGGGGAGCGTTTCGGCGCGCTTCGACAGGACGGCGAACGCGCCACCCCCCTCCGTGCATAGCGCCGGGCCCCGCGTACGGGCCGACGCCGGGCGAACGTGACTGCGGCAAGGCGCGCCGCGGGTCCGACGAATGAACCCCAGGCGCCGCCCCCACCCCGCCATACGCCCTACTGGATGAACACAGGACGGGGCGCCGAACAGAGAAAGTCCGCACTGCCGCCGAGGACGGCCGACACCCCACCTCGACGGCAGGCCTCGCCACTCTGACGCTGCACACGGGGACATCGCGTTGCTGCGCGATCTTCCGCACCATCCTGAACAGATCGCCGACACAACCCTCCTCCACGGTGGGCCCCAGGACCGCCCGATCGGGCACGCCGTTTGCCCGCTCACCGGCGCACAGCGCCCCAGCCATCCCTCCGTCCCGGCAGCCACGGGGCAGAGCCACAGCGGCGCGCACAGGGGCGTCGGCGAGGTGCGAAGAGCCGGTGCCGCAGCCCAAGCCCGCGATGACGATCGCAGCAGCACCGACGACATCGCCGTTCTCATCACGCACACCCCGGGAGTCCGTGGGCCGGCCAACGGCCGAGGGCCTGGCGCTCCGCCCGCCACACCGACGTTTCGCCCGCTGCCGCGAAAGTGGGCAGCCTCCGGCCTTCTCCCGCCGAGGAGTCAGACGAGTGCCACCGACCGCAAGGCACCACCACGACGCTTCCCGCCGACACGCGCCCTCACATCATGCGCGGCACCCAGGAAGCCGCCCCAAAACGAACGCGCCCGGCCTCCGAAGAGACCGGGCGCGTCGCCTTACGCCGTGTTACCGGTTGTACTGGCCGAAGTCGTACTCCTCCAGCGGGACGGCCTCGCCGCTGCCCGTGCCGAAGGTGTAGTCGGCCGCCGAGCCGTCGTAGCCGCCGACCGTGTACATCGCGGCCTTGGCCTCCTCGGTCGGCTCCACCCGGATGTTGCGGTACTGGGGCATACCCGTACCGGCCGGGATGAGCTTACCGATGATGACGTTCTCCTTCAGGCCCAGGAGCGAGTCGGACTTGGCGTGGATCGCCGCGTCCGTCAGGACCCTGGTCGTCTCCTGGAAGGAGGCCGCCGACAGCCACGACTCGGTGGCGAGCGACGCCTTCGTGATGCCCATGAGCACCGGACGGCCCGCGGCAGGAGAACCGCCCTCGGCCACCGTCTCGCGGTTCATCTGCTCGAAGCGCGGACGCTCGACCAGCTCGCCGGGGAGCAGGTCGGTCTCGCCCGACTCCAGCACGTTCACCCGCTTGAGCATCTGGCGCACGATGATCTCGATGTGCTTGTCGTGGATCGACACACCCTGCGACCGGTACACCTGCTGGACCTCGGCCACCAGGTGCAGCTGCACCGCACGCGGGCCGAGGATGCGCAGCACCTCGTTCGGGTTGACCGCACCGGCGACCAGCTGCTGGCCGACGGAGACGCGCTGGCCGTCGGAGACCAGCAGGCGCGAGCGCATCGAGACCGGGTAGGCGATCTCCTCCGACCCGTCGTCGGGGGTGATGACCAGCTTCCTGGCCTTGTCGGTCTCGTCGATGCGGACCCTGCCCTCGGCCTCGGAGATCGGGGCGACACCCTTGGGGATGCGCGCCTCGAACAGCTCCTGGACTCGGGGCAGACCGTGCGTGATGTCGGCACCGGCCACACCACCGGTGTGGAAGGTACGCATCGTCAGCTGCGTGCCGGGCTCGCCGATCGACTGGGCGGCGATGATGCCGACCGCCTCGCCGACGTCCACGAGCTTGCCGGTGGCCAGCGAGCGGCCGTAGCAGGTCGCGCAGACACCGATCTTGGCCTCGCAGACCAGCGCGCTGCGGGTGCGGACCGTCTCGATACCGGCGTCGACCAGCTTGGTGACGTGGATGTCGTTGATGTCCGTGCCCACCGACACGATGACCTTGCCGTCGACCTCGACGTCCTCGGCCAGGATGCGGCCGTGCACGTTGGACTCGGCGTTCTCCGCCTTGACCAGGTTGCCGGACGCGTCGCGCTCGCCGACGTGCAGCGGGACCGCGCGGTCGGTGCCGCAGTCGATCTCGCGGACGATGACGTCCTGCGCGACGTCCACCAGACGACGGGTCAGGTAACCCGAGTCGGCGGTACGCAGGGCGGTGTCGGCCAGACCCTTCCGCTGACCGTGGGTGGAGATGAAGTACTCCAGCACCGACAGGCCCTCGCGGAACGAGGCCTTGATCGGACGCGGGATGGTCTCACCCTTGGTGTTGGACACCAGGCCACGGATACCGGCGATCTGGCGCACCTGCATCTTGTTGCCTCGGGCGCCGGAGTTGACCATCATCCAGACCGGGTTGGTCGCCGGGAAGGCGTTGACCATGTCGGTCTCGACGTCGGCCGTCGCGTGGGTCCAGATCTCGATGAGCTCCTGGCGGCGCTCCTCGTCGGTGATCAGACCACGCTCGTACTCACGCTGGACCTTGTCGGCCCGGCGCTCGTAGTTCTCCATGATGTCGGACTTGTTCGGCGGCGCGACCACGTCGTCGATCGAGATCGTCACACCGGAGCGAGTCGCCCAGCGGAAGCCGGCGTCCTTGAGCGCGTCGAGCGAGTTGGCGACCTCGACCTTGGGGTAGGTCTCGGCCAGCTCGTTCACGATCGTGGACAGCTGCTTCTTGCCGACCTGGAAGTTGACGAACGGGTAGCTCGCGGGCAGCGTCTGGTTGAACAGGCACCGCCCGAACGTCGTCTCCAGGCGGATCGGGTCGCCCTGCTCCCAGCCCTCGGGCGCGACCCAGTCGCGAGGCGGCAGGACGTCCTTGAGCCGGATCTGGATCTTCGCCTGGATCTCCAGCTCGCGACGGTCGAAGGCCATCTGCGCCTCGGCGATCGAGCCGAAGACCCGGCCCTCGCCCTCGGCGCCGTCCTTCTGCGTGGTGAGCCAGTACAGGCCGATGACCATGTCCTGGGTGGGCATCGTCACGGGCTTGCCGTCGGCCGGCTTGAGGATGTTGTTGGTCGAGAGCATCAGGATGCGAGCCTCGGCCTGGGCCTCAGCCGACAGCGGCAGGTGCACGGCCATCTGGTCGCCGTCGAAGTCCGCGTTGAACGCGGTGCAGACGAGCGGGTGGATCTGGATGGCCTTGCCCTCGACCAGCTGCGGCTCGAACGCCTGGATGCCCAGACGGTGCAGCGTCGGCGCGCGGTTGAGCAGCACCGGGTGCTCGGTGATGACCTCTTCCAGCACGTCCCACACGACCGGACGGGCACGCTCGACCATCCGCTTGGCCGACTTGATGTTCTGCGCGTGGTTCAGGTCGACCAGGCGCTTCATCACGAACGGCTTGAACAGCTCCAGCGCCATCTGCTTGGGCAGGCCGCACTGGTGCAGCTTGAGCTGCGGGCCGACGACGATGACCGAACGGCCGGAGTAGTCGACTCGCTTGCCCAGCAGGTTCTGGCGGAACCGGCCCTGCTTGCCCTTCAGCATGTCGCTGAGGGACTTCAGCGGACGGTTGCCGGGCCCGGTGACCGGGCGACCGCGACGGCCGTTGTCGAACAGCGCGTCGACGGCCTCCTGGAGCATCCGCTTCTCGTTGTTCACGATGATCTCGGGCGCACCGAGGTCGAGCAGACGCTTGAGGCGGTTGTTCCGGTTGATCACCCGGCGGTACAGGTCGTTCAGGTCGGACGTCGCGAACCGGCCACCGTCGAGCTGCACCATCGGGCGCAGGTCCGGCGGGATGACCGGGATGCAGTCGAGGACCATGCCGCGCGGCGAGTTGGTGGTGTTCAGGAACGCCGACACGACCTTGAGCCGCTTGAGCGCGCGGGCCTTCTTCTGGCCCTTGCCGCTGCGGATCGTCTCGCGCAGGTTCTCGGCTTCGGCGTCGAGGTCGAAGCTGATCAGGCGGTCCTGGATCGCCTGCGCGCCCATGCCGCCCTTGAAGTAGCGGCCGAAGCGGTCGCGCATCTCGCGGTAGAGCAGCTCGTCGCCCTCGAGGTCCTGGACCTTGAGGTTCTTGAAGCGGCTCCAGACCTCGTCGAGGCGGTCCAGCTCGCGCTGGGCCCGGTCGCGGAGCTGACGCATCTCGCGCTCGGCGCCCTCGCGCACCTTGCGGCGCTGGTCGCCCTTGGCGCCGGCGGCCTCCAGCTCGGCCAGGTCGCCTTCGAGCTTCTTCTGCCTGGTCTCGACGTCGGCGTCGCGGCGCTGCTCGATGTGCTGCCGCTCGACGGAGATCTTCGCCTCCAGCGAGGGCAGGTCACGCTCACGCATCTCGGTGTCGACATGCGTGATCATGTAGGCCGCGAAGTAGATGACCTTCTCAAGGTCCTTCGGGGCCAGGTCGAGCAGGTAGCCGAGGCGCGAAGGAACGCCCTTGAAGTACCAGATGTGCGTGACGGGCGCGGCCAGCTCGATGTGGCCCATCCGCTCACGACGCACCTTGGCGCGAGTCACCTCGACGCCACAGCGCTCACAGATGATGCCCTTGAAGCGGACGCGCTTGTACTTGCCGCAGTAGCACTCCCAGTCGCGGGTCGGACCGAAGATCTTCTCGCAGAAGAGCCCGTCCTTTTCCGGCTTGAGAGTCCGGTAGTTGATGGTCTCTGGCTTCTTGACCTCACCGTGCGACCACTGACGGATGTCGTCGGCCGTCGCCAGCCCGATCCGAAGCTCGTCGAAGAAGTTGACGTCCAGCATTATGTGCGATCTCCCCCTCAGACTTCTTCCACGCTGCTCGGCTCACGCCGGGACAGGTCGATACCGAGCTCTTCCGCCGCGCGGAAGACGTCCTCGTCGGTGTCGCGCATCTCGATGGACATGCC
>NZ_JBEXUP010000054.1:0-55473 GCF_040614375.1 Nonomuraea sp. NPDC005983 | reverse complement strand
CCCCGCCCGCCCGGCCCGCGGCCCGTCGACCGTGGCCGAGGGCAGCGCGGTGCGGGCGACCATGCGGGTGAACGGGCGGCTGCTCCGGGATCGGCGGGTGCGGGGACTGCTGCTGGCCGGCTGGTTGCCGTCGATGTGCCTGGCGGGGGCGGAGGCGATGATCGTGCCGTATCTCGGCGGTCAGGGGCAGGCGGGCGTGGTGCTGGCGTCGGCCGCCGGCGGGATGGCGGCCGGGGAGTTCGCGGTGGGCAGGTTCGCGGCCCCGGCGCTCAGGGAACGGCTGTCGCTGCCGCTCGCGGTGCTGATCGGCCTGCCGTGGCCGGGCTTCCTGATGGGGCCGGGCGTGGGGTGGGCGGCGGTGCTCGCGGCGGTCGCCGCCGCCGGGCTGTCCTACCAGCTGGGTCTGCAGCGGCGCTTCCTGGAGGCGGTGCCCGAGGAGGTGCGCGGGCAGGCGTTCGGGCTGCAGTCGGCGGGGCTGATGACCGGCCAGGCCGTCGGGGCGGCGCTGATCGGCGCCCTCGGGGAGATGGCAGGCGCCCGGACGGCCATCGCCGCGACGGGTGTCGCCGGCATCCTCGTCGCCCTGGCCCTCCACCGCCACCTCCGCCCGGAGCCGGCCCTGGCGTTGGCCGGCGAGTCGAGCGGGCCGTCAGGGAGGTAGCTCGCCGGAGCCGCGAGGGACGAGGGCCACCGGAAGCCGGACGTGGCTCGCCGGTCCGGTGTCGCCCGACAGCCGGCGGAAGAGGATCTCCGCCGCCGTCCGGCCCATGCCGGCCGGGTCCTGCGCCACCACCGTGACACCCGGCGACAGCAGGTCGGCAAGCTCGAAGTCGTCGAACCCGACCAGGGCCATCCGATGTCCCGCCAGGGCGCGCAGGGCCGTCACCGTGAGGCGGCCGTTGCCGGTGAACAGGGCGGTGGGCGGGTCGTCGAGGGCGAGCATGCGCTCCAGGTCCGCGCGGACGGCCTCCGGTGAAGGGGCTCGCATGGCCACCAGCCGATCGTCGTACAGGACGCCGAGGGCGCGCCGGTAGCCTTCGAGCCGCTGGGCGGCGGTGAAGATCGAGGGCTGGTCCGCCAGAAGGGCGATCCGGCGGTGGCCGTGGGCGAGGAGGTGGCGGGTGGCGAGCGCCGCGCCGCCCGCGTTGTCGCTGAGGACGGTGTCGACGTCCAGGCCGGGGCCGGGCGGGCGGTCGGCGAAGACCGCGGGCGTGCCCGCGTCCAGCTCGGGGCGCAGGTAGGAGTGGTCGTCACCGGCGGGCACCACGATGAGCCCGTCCACCCGGCGGGCGCAGAAGGTGCGTACCAGCTCCCGCTCCCTGGCGGGCTCCTCGCCCGACGACCCGCTGAGCAGCAGGCAGCCGTGGCCCACCACGACGTCCTCGACGGCGCGGCTGAGGCTGGAGTAGAACGGGTCGGCGACGTCCTCGATGACCAGGCCGACAGTCGAGGTCGTGCCTCTGCGCAGCACGCGGGCGCTCTCGTTGCGGCTGTAGCCGAGGCGCTCGATCGCGACGCGCACCCGTTCGGCGGTCGCCGGGTTGACGCCGGGTTCGCCGTTGACGACCCGGGAGACGGTCTTGAGCGCCACTCCCGCGGCCGAGGCGACGTCCTTCATCGTCGGTCTCACTCCTGGATCATTTCCCAAGTAGGACGCGTGGACAACGTTGTCAGCACGTTGTGCGAGAGTGGGTGACCTATGTCGCTGAGATCCGCCTTGCTCGTCGCCGGTTTCGTGCTGGCGGCGCTGAACCTGCGCCCGGCGATCGCGGGCGTCTCCCCGCTGCTCGACGAGATCATGCAGGACGCCGGCCTCACCCCCGCCGCCGGCGGCGCGATCACCACCGTCATGGTGGTCTGCCTGGGCGTGTTCGGGCCGCTCGCGCCGCTGCTCGCGCGCCGTGTCGGGCTCGACCGCACGCTGCTGGCCGGGCTGCTCGTGGTGGCCCTCGGCGTGGTGCTGCGCGCCCTCGACGGCGCGCCCGCGCTCTACGCGGGCTCCGCGATCGCCGCCACGGCCATCGCGGTGATGAACGTCGCCATGCCCGGCATCGTCAAGCAGCACTTCCCGTCACGGGTGAACCTGATGACCGGCGTCTACAGCTCGGCCGTGGTGGCGGGGGCGGCGACGGCGTCCGCGCTGGTCATCCCGCTGGAGCGGGTCACCGGGTACGGGTGGCGGGGCATGTCGGCGCTGATGGCCGTCCCGGCGCTGGCGGCCGCACTGCTGTGGCTGCCGCAGGCGCTCGGGAAACAGGGCGGGCCGCCGAACGGGCCGCGCCCCTTCGGCGCCGTCCTGCGCAGCCGCGTGACCTGGTACGTCACCGCGCTGATGGGCCTGCAGTCGTTCACCTTCTACGTCATGCTGGCCTGGCTGCCGACGATCTTCCTGGACGCGGGCCTGCCCGCCGACCAGGCGGGCTACCTGCTCAGCCTGACGAACCTGGTCCAGGTGGGCGCCACCCTGGCGGTGCCGGTGCTGGCCGGGCGGCGCGCGTCGCAGGTCCCGTACCTGATGGGCGCGGGGGCGCTGACCGTCGCCGGGTACCTGGGCGTGCTGCTGGCCCCGGCGAGCGCGCCCTGGCTGTGGATGGTGGTATTGGGGGTAGGGCAGGGGGCGTCGTTCGCGCTGGCGCTGCTGCTGATCGCGCTGCGCGCGCCCGACCCGGCCTCGGTGACCGCGCTGTCGGCCGTGGCCCAGTCGGTCGGGTACGTGGTGGCGGCGCTGGGGCCGCTGCTGTTCGGGCTCCTCCGGCAGATCTCCGGCGGTTGGACGGCGCCGCTGGTGGCCGGGATGGCCGTGCTGGGCGTGCAGCTCGTGGCTGGCTGGTTCGCTGGACGCCCTGCTACTTTAGGTAAGGCTAACCTATAGAGAAGGGCTTCCGGTGTGCTGACCGAGGTGCTCGAACGCTTGGCCGCCGCACGTGGCGGGGTGCTCGGGATCGTGCCGCGCCTGGTCATCGAGCCCGACGAGAGCTGGACTCCCGCGTCCGAGCTGCTGCGGGAGCCGTCAGGGCTGCTGACCGAGCTGGTCGACAAGACGGCGGCGCGGTGGAACGCGCCGCGCCACGTCGGCGCGGCGCTGTTCTGGAAGACCTACGGGTACTGGCACACGATGCCGCTGGCGCTCGGCTGGGCCCTCGACGGCCGCGTCCCGCTGATGCGGCCGGCCGAGACGTACTTCAAGGAGTCGGAGGCCGGAGTGACGATCGGCGCGTCCGGCGTGAGCTGGGCGTCCGGCGCCGCGGCGATCAGGGGCGCGCTGGCCGAGTCGCAGCAGCCGCTGGTCACGGCGATCAGCCGGCTGGCCAAGGTGGGCGAGCGGATCCTCTGGGGCTCGACGGCCGAGGCGTTCGCCCACCCGCTGACCCACATCGTGCCCGCCGACTACATGGCGCTGCTGCGCGAGCTCGGCCCGCCCGTCGACGGGCTGATCGAGCCCGCACCCGACGGGTTCTTCCGCAGGACCTGCTGCCTGTGGATCACGCTGCCCGGCGTGGAGCCGTGCGGAACCTGCTGCGTCCTCAGGCCACCGCGTCGTCCATAGGGCGCAGCTCGTCGGCGTAGCTCACCGAGACGCGGCGCATCACGCCCGTGTCGTCGATGGAGTACTGGCCGAGCCGCCACAGCGGCGGCGAGTAGGCGTGGATCGAGACGCTGCTGTCCACGGCGCCGGTGAGCCGGTGGATGTGGTCGGGGCCGAACGAGAACGACTGGCCCTCCGAGACCACGGTCTCCAGATGCTCGCCGCCGATGCGCGGGTTGCACTCCCGCAGCGCGCCCTGCACCACGTGGACGGCGCCCGAGGAGATGTCGTGGTCGTGCCAGCCCGTGTCGTCCTCGGGACGCCAGCAGAGCAGCCACACGTCCACGTACGCGTCACGGTAGAGCGAGGCGTAGTGGCGGCCCCCCTCGGCGGGGAAGTCCACCTGGTTCTGCCACTCCGCCGGGTTGGCGGCCAGATCGTTCACCAGGGCGCGCAGCTCGCGGCGGTCGAGCGTGCGCTCGGGGAGCCGGGCGCAGGTGCCCCCGTCCTGGATGTGGGTGGCGCTCATGTACGAGTCTCCTTTCTGCTGAGTAGACGACGGGGGTTGGTGACCCGGATGGCGTGGCCGGCGGCCTCGCCCAGCCCCGGGTCGGGTGCGACGGCGTAAGGGGCGTCGGAGCCGTTGACGACGACGTCGATGCCGAGTTCGCGGACGATCGCGTCGATCGCCCGCGGGCCGTAGGAGGAGGTCTCCACGTAGAAGCCGGGGTCGACCAGGCCGCGGCCGGTGCCGCCCCTGGCGATCAGCCGCTCCGAGTGCAGCGGAGCCAGCCCGGCGAGCAGCGCGAAGCACACGCGCAGCCTCGGGTGCCTGGGCCTGACGACGGCGTGGAAGTAGTGCCAGGAGGCGTGCATCTGCTGGACGTACGGCACCAGCGCGGGCCACCAGGCGGGAGTGCCGGGCGCGCTCGCGGCCGGCCCCGGGTGGACGAACAGCGGCAGGTCCCTGTCGGTGAGCACCTCCAGGAGCCGGTCGTCGGGCACCGCGGTCGCCGGGATCTGCAGGCCGGCGAAGCCCCGGTCGAGGTCCTTGGCCAGCCGGTCGGGGTCGACCTCGCTGTGGCAGGTCGAGGCCCACGCCCGGAACGGTTCAGGCAGGCCGAGCGCGCCCTCGTGGTACGCGTCGAGCAGCGGCCAGGACTCCTCCGGTGGCAGGAACTCGATGCCGAGCGGGCTCGACAGCGAGACCAGCGCCAGTTCGAGGCCGGTGGTGTCGCGCTCGTCGTGGTCGGCCGGGTTCACCTGGTAGGGCGGCTCCCCGTCGAGGATCAGCGTCCAGCCGTCGAGGCGGGGCGGGGACGTGCGGCCGCGCAACGCGTTCACGAACCCGGACGTCCACAGATGCTGATGGACATCGATCGTCACGGCCGCTCACCTCCCTGTATTTCCTACTGGCATAATAGGTTAACAGATCGCCTGAAACGCTCGGACCGTTGGTGAAGCGATTCAGTGATACGGTTCAGTGAACCGCTTCACCTCCATGTTGTCAATGGAGCTGCGGCCTTCTGTCGGTGGCACGCAATAAGCTGGCAGGATGCCTCGCAAGAGAGCGACCATCCGGGAAGTGGCCCAGGCGACCGGCCTGTCGCCAGCCGCCGTCTCCTACGCGCTGCGCGGCCTGCAGGTGTCGGAGGAGACGATGGAACGGGTCCGCGCCGCGGCGGCCGAGCTGGGGTACGAGGCCGACCCCATCGCCAGGGCCCTGGCCAGCGGGCGCACCGGCATGATCGGCCTGCTCTGCGGCTCGCTGGAAGACCTGTGGCAGCAGTCGCTGGCCGTCGGCATCAGCAGGGGCCTGCGGGAGAAGGACCGTTACGCGCTGATCCTCGACGCGGTCGGCGATCCCGCCCGTGAGCGCGCCCTGGCCCAGCAGCTGCGCGACCAGCGGGTCGACGGCATGATCGTGCAGCCGGTCGACCCCGCCGCGCCGTTCTGGCCGGAGCTGTGCGAGTCGCTGCCGGTGGTGTCCATCGGCGACTCGCTGGCGGGCACGGCGGGCGAGGTCGTCTTCGACAACCGGCGCGGCGTCACCCTCGCCCTCGAGCATCTGCGCGACCTCGGCCACCGCCGCGTCACCGTGCTGACCCCGACCATGGTCAGCACCCCCGACCGCCCGGCCGACGTGCACGTCACGGCCGAGGCCGACCGGCTGGGGCTCGACATCGAGGTGGTCACCGCCCTGCACGACCTGACCGTCGCCACCGACGCCGCGCACCACGTGCTGCGCGAGGGCGCGCCCACGGCGGTGTTCTGCTTCGCCGACTCGATCGCCTACGGGGTCTACGCGGCGGCCCGCGAGCTCGGCCTGTCGATCCCCGGCGACATCTCGGTCATGGGGTACGACGACCACCCCATGTCCGGCCTGCTCACTCCCGGGCTGACCACGGTCGACTGGAACATCGACGGCATCGTCAAGGCCGCGGTCCGGCTGGTGTCGGCCGCCGCCGACGGGGGCGCCCGGCGCCGCCGGGTCGTCCAGCAGCCGACCCTCAGGGAGCGCGGTTCGGTCGCCGATCTGAGGTGAGCAGCCCGGCGGCCCTGGCGGCGATCGTCTCTCCGGCGATCTCCAGGGGCTCGGTGCTGCGCAGCGCCCTGCTCAGCACGAACGCGCCCTCCAGCGCGGCCAGCATCGCGACCACCAGCTCGCGCGCCTCCCGCTGCGGGGCCCCGGCCCTGGCGAAGAAGGCGGTGCCGGTGGTGATCCAGTCGGTGAAGACCTCCGCCGTGGCCTGGCGCAGCGGCTCGTTGGTGCTCGCCACCTCCAGGGCCACGGTGGCGATCGGGCAGGCGTCGGCGTAGCCGGTCTCCACGAGGGTCCGGGCCGCTCCGGCGAAGAAGTCGCGGACCCCCGTCACGGGGTCGGGGGCCGCGTCCATGACGGCGGCGAACAGCTGCCCGTACAGGGCGCCCGAGCGGCGGACGACCTCCGCGCCGAGCTGCTCCTTGCCGCCGGGGAAGAAGTGGTAGATCGAGCCGAAGGGGGCGCCCGCCTCGGCCACGATCTGCTTGAGCCCGGTGCCGGTGTACCCCTGTCGCCTGAACAGCCCGGCGCTGGCGTCCATGATGCGGTCCTTGGTCGGTGGCATCCGTCCCCCTTCGTTGGTGGCCGCTACTCTATCGCTAGAGCGATCTATCAAGAGTGGAGGCGGGCGTGCCCGAGATCGAGCTGAGCGCGGGGGTCGTCGAGTACCAGGACACCGGAGGCGACGGGCCCGTCCTCGTCTTCCTGCACGGGCTGACCATCGACTCCACGGTGTGGCGGAAGGTGCTGCCCGAGCTGTCGGGCGCGTACCGGTGCGTGCTGCCGACGCTGCCGCTGGGCAGCCACCGGCGTCCCATGCGCGCCGACGCGGACCTGTCGCTGCGCGGGCTCGCGCTGCTCATGGGGGAGTTCCTGGAGCGGCTCGACCTGCGCGAGGTGACCCTGGTGCTCAACGACTGGGGCGGCGGGCAGGTGCTCATCGCCGAGGGCGGGGCCGAGCGGGTGAGCCGCCTGGTGCTCACCGCCTGCGAGGCGTTCGACAACTACCCGCCGGGGTTGTCGGGGCGGGCCATTGCCGCGGCCGCGAGCATCCCGGGCGGGCTCTGGCTGACCATGCAGCTGCTCCGCCTGCGCGCCATGCGCCGCGCGCCGGGCAGTTGGGGGTGGATGAGCAAGCGGCCCGTCCCCGACGACGTCATGGACGGCTGGTTCCGGCCGGCGACGACCCAGCGGGCGATCCGCCGGGACCTGGGCAAGTACGCCCGCTCCACCCCGCCGAAGGCCGTGCTGCTCGACTGGGCGGAACGGATGCGCACGTTCGACGGCCCCGTCCTGGTCGCCTGGGCGACCGAGGACCGGCTGATGCCCCGCGACCACGGTCGCAGGCTCGCCGAGCTGTTCCCCGACGCCAGGCTGGTGGAGATCGACGACAGCTACACGCTGATCCCGGAGGACCGGCCCGAGGCGCTGGCGGCGGCCATCCGCACGTTCATGCAGACCCCGCCGCGGTGACCCCCTCTCAGGAAGAGGTGAGGGCGCGGCGGGCGTCCTCGATGTCGGACGTGAGCACCCGGTCCGGGGTCGAGATCTGGCGGCGGTGGTACAGGGCGCGGGTGGCGGCCACCCGCTCGCAGGCCAGCACGATCTCCAGCGGCTCCAGGCAGCGCAGCGCGTACCTGGCGGCCTGGGTGGCGAAGCTCGCGTGGTCCTCGGTGCCCCGGGAGATCACGGCCGTACCGGTCGTGACCGGCGCGGCGAGGTGGCGCAGCTCGGCGAGCGCGTCCTGGGCGACGTACTCCAGGATCATCGCCCCCGACCCGCCAGGACTGGCCGCCAGGAACGGCAGCAGCCCGGTGTACGACGGCTCCATGAGCGTGGCCAGCCGGGCCGTGCTGAGCTGGGCCGTCTGCGCCAGCGCCGCACGCAGCGCGTCGAGTGCGAGCGCCACCGGCGCCGCGTGGAAGTTGCCGTTGTGCCAGGCCAGCCCATCGGCGATGAGCGGGTTCTCGGTGGCGGCGTTCACGTCGGTCTCGACCACGTCGCGCGCCCGGTCGAGGGTGTCCAGCGCCGCGCCGTGCACCTGGGCGAACGCGCGGTAGCCGTACGGGTCCTGGACGCGCGGGGACGGCTCGTGCGCGATCAGGCCGCGCAGCCGGGCCGCCGTGGCAGCCTGCCCGGAGTGCGGACGCGCCTCCTGGACGACCGCGGCCAGCGGCTCCGCTGACGCGTCGACGGCCGCGAAGCTGAACGCGGCGACGTCCACCGCCGCCTCCAGCAACCTGCGCAGCCGGTGGCAGGCCAGCGCCGAGTCGGCCAGCGTCGCGGCGCCCGAGCTGATGAAGGGCAGCGCGTCGCGGGAGGCCAGCGGGTACCGCGGCCCGGCCGCACCCGGCGACGGCGCGTTCCAGGGCAGCTCGCCGAGCAGGCACAGCGCCGTGGTGGCCAGGGCGGTGAGGTCGCCTGTGCCGATCGCGCCGTACGTCCTGATCGGCGGGGTGAAGCCGCCGTTGATGGCGTCGGCGAGGACGGGCAGCACGCCCGGGTCCACGCCGGAGCCGCCCGCGAGGAGCTGGTTCAGCCGGACGACCAGCATCGCCCTGGCGCGCCCGGGTTCGACCGGCGCGCCCGCGCCGCCCGCGTGGCTGCGCAGCAGATCGAACCCGCCGTCCTCGACGTCGGTGTCCTTGTTGGCGCCGACCCCGGTGCTCTGCCCGTACACGGGGCCCCTCAGCTCCTGGGCCGCGCCCCACGCCGCCCGGGCCCGATCCAGGGACGAGATCGTGACCCGGGCATCGTCGTAACCGACCTCGTGGATCTGCGCGCATGTCAGGCCGGCGCCGTCGAGCTTCATGAGTGTTCAGTCGTTGTCGGGGATGAACAGGCCCAGCAGCCAGCTCACCACGCTGATGATGATCGCGCCCCAGAAGGCGGCAGGGTAGAAGTTGTCGACACGGAAGGGGACGCTGAACTGGCCGGCGATCCAGCTCGTCAACAGCAGCATGGCCGCGTTGATCACAAGGAGGAACAGGCCGAGCGTGAGGACGATGAGCGCACAGCCGAGGGTCTTGACGATCGGCTTCACGATGGCGTTGATGACACCGAAGATCAGCGCCACGATGAGCAGCGTGCCCCAGTACTTGGGGGAGTTCTGGGCGGTGTTGACGGCGATGCCGGGGACGAACTGGATGGCCACCCACAGGGCGACCGCAGCCGCCAGCAATCTGATGATGAATCTCACGCTGCTTGATACTCCCATTACCGCTCGGGGTTCCGGTAGGGGTGCGGTGCCCGGGAAGAGGGATCGTTCTGGCGTTATCTGGGGCGGTATTGAGGGAACAGGGGTGCAAGGAGGAAGTGCGATGGACGCCAAGGAGTTCGAGTCGCTGCCGGCGAGCGAACTGCACGACCGGGCGGTGCGCTACGCCGTGCACCACGGGGACTTCGGGTTCCTGTGGAATCTGCTGAAGGTGATCCCGGCCGCCGAGGCCGCGAGCGGTCACGACACAGAGACGGCGAACGACCTGACCCGCGTGTCCGCGCTGCTCAGCGACGCCATCGCCGCCGGCGAGGGCGATCTCGGTGAGGCCCTGCGCCCCATCTACATCGAGTATCTGAGCAAGCACCCTGACGCCTAACCCGCCAGGCGGGCCTCCGCCCCGCCGTACATCGCGAAACCTGGCGTGCTGAACTCCTGTCCGTCCCGGCCGACGATCAGTGTCTCGTACGGTTCCGTCAACTCCATGGCGAAGCGCCTGCCCAGGGCCGGGCCCATGGCGTAGACGGCTGTCGCGTAGGCGTCGGCGATGCCCAGGTCGGGGCCGATCACGGTGACCGAGCTCAGCGCGTCCTGGAGCTCGCCGGTGCGCGGGTCCACGATCTTCGCGTCACCCGAGGTGGCGATGCCCAGGTCGTGGCCGAAGACGACCTTGCGCACCAGGCCGGTGCGCGGGTCGCGGACGCCGACCCGCCAGCGCTTGCCCGGAGTGGCCGAGCCGCGCACCCTGATGTCGCCGCCTGCGTTGATCCGGTGGTCGACGGCCCCGGCTTGGGTGAGCGCGCGCGACAGCCGTTCCAGCGCCCACCCCTTGATGTAGCCCGACGGATCGATGACGCCGCCGATCCGCGCCTCGAACCAGCCGCCCGTGGCGACGCTCAGCTCGTCGCAGCGGTGCAGCACCTCGATGAGCTCGGGGATCTGCTCGATGGTCTGGCCCCGGTTGAGGCGTGCGATCTGGCTGTTCTCCCTGCTCGGGTTGAAGGTGGCGTCCACCCAGCGCAGCCAGGCGAAGGCGTTGTCGAGCAGGGGGGTCAGCTCCCGGGGCGGCAGGGCCGTGCGGATGTCCACGCTTACGGGCCTGCCCATGACCATCTCCACACGGGCGCTTCCGGGGAAAGTCATCACCTTTGCCTCCTCTTCCGCAGCCACCGTCCCACGGGCCGCGTAATGGCGGGTTAAACCCTTTGTCCTGGGTTGTCATGGAACAGGAGACTAAGGTAACGATAGGTTAAAGTTTTTGTACAGGTTTGGTATGAATCTGCGTGGCGGGCACGGAGAGTCGCGACAAGGCTCCACGGACGTACCGCCGGAACGGCCGCGGCCCCGCGACCAGCACCTCGCGCCGGGCGATGTCGGGAACCTGCCTGCGCAGGCCCGACGCGCTCAGCCGTTCCTTGGCCCGAGGGTCGTGCTCCTGGCCGACGACCAGCACCAGACCGTGCCTGGCCGCCAGCTCGCGCAGCTCGGGGGTGGCGGCGTCGGTGCGGTAGACGACCACCAGGTCCTCGCGCGAGACGAGCAGCTCCCGCAGTCTCGCAGGGGCCAGGCCCGTCGCGACGAGCAGGGCGCCGCTCGTGGCGGGGACGGTGTGGCTCCAGACGGCCATCACGGCCGCCATGCCGTACAGAAGGAGGGAGCCGGTGCGGCTGAGGCTGGTCACGTACGCGGTCGAGCTGAACTGGTGTGCGAGCAGCAGCCCGCCTGCGAGGTAACCGCCGAGCCGCAGCCGCTGCCTGGCCTGCTCGGACCTGAACAGGTCCGCCGCCCTGACCAACAGCAGGCCGAGCACGACGAGCAGCGCCGCGACGGCGTACGCCGTGGGACGCCACGGGTAACCGAATCCCGGCTGGATCGCCCCGAACTCCGCGACCGCGACGCCGCACCAGAAGAGGATGGGCCACTGATTCGTCTTCGCCTCGCTAGCCATGCCTTCGACGATGCGTGCCGAACATGAGAGCCGTCTGAGTAAGGTCTGAAACATGGCTAACGTGCGTGTTGAGCGGACCGAAGACGGCGGATTCCGGGCGACCAACGCCCGAGGTGCGGAGGTGCAGATCGGGGGCGGCGACCAGGACGGCGTCTTCACCCCGGTCGAGCTGTTGCTGGCGGCGGTGGGCGGGTGCAACATCGTGACCGTCGAACCCCTCACGGCAAAGCGCGGGCATCAGCTCGTCCGCCTGGCGATGACCGTCGCGTCGGAGAAGGTCGAGCCGAACCTGCTCGGGCCTGTCACCGTGACCTACGACGTGGAGGTCCCGTCCGAGGAGGCCGACGAGGTCTTCAGGGCGGTGGCGGAGCGCGTCCATGAGAAGTACTGCACGGTCAGCCGGTCCCTTCAGGAAGGGACGGAGGTCCGTTTGGAGGTTCCGTAGCCGGATTAGGCCGACATTCGACCCGGTTATGACGCGTCCGTTGCATTCCTCTCGGTAGTGTCGAAGCAGGTCAAGAGACCGATGAGCTCTTTGTCGAAGCGGACGCGGAGGGGGACCGTCGTCTGCAGTGCGGGGCCGCCGATGTTTTTGGGGGAAGACATCGGCCTGGACCGCCGTCGGTCGGGGCCGGGCAGGTTTGGGGGAACTGCCCGGCCCTGACTCATGTCCACCGCCAGACCGCCGGACCTTCTCGTGGGGGTGGCGCGGGGGCGCTTCGGGTGAGCCCTGCTTTCACCCGTTCTGGGGACTCTCGCTCCAAATCATGCGTATTGTTCGGTTACGTGACAAAGGTCCTTATTGATTGCGATCCGGGCATCGACGACGCGCTGGCTCTGGCGCTCCTGGCCGGGTCCTCCCTGGAGCTGGTCGGCATCACCACCGTCGGCGGCAACGTCGACCTCGCGCTGACCACCGCGAACGCGCTGTCGCTCAGGGAGTTCCTCGACCTCGGCGACGTCCCGGTCACTCCCGGCAGCGCCGGCGCTCTGGTCCGGCAGACCGTCCGGGCGGCGCACGTGCACGGCGTCTCCGGCCTCGGCGAGGCCGTCCTGCCGCCCGCCGTCCGTCCCGTCGCGGACGGGCACGCCGTGGACTTCATCGTGAACACGCTCAGAGCCGCGCCCGGCGAGATCACGCTCGTGGCCACGGGCCCGCTGACGAACATCGCCCTCGCCGTGCGCCGCGAGCCCCGCATCGTCGAGTGGGCCCGCGACTTCGTCATCATGGGCGGCTCGTACACCCGCGGCAACCACAACCCGGCGGCCGAGTTCAACATGCTGGCCGACCCCGAGGCGGCCGCGGTCGCCTTCGACGCCGGCTGGACGGTCAAGATGCTCGGCCTGGACGTGACCCTGAAGGCCGTGGTCACCCGCGCCGTCCTGGACCGCATGCGCCCGCTGGGCCGCCTCGCCGACTTCCTGGTCCCGGCGGCGGGCTTCTACGGGACGATCACGGAGGACAGCGGCCCGGCCATCCACGACGCCTGCGCGGTGGCGTACGTGATGGACCCGACGCTGTTCGGCTGCGCCCCGGCGGTGGTCAACGTGGAGACGACCGGCACGTACACGTCCGGCATGACGGTCACGGACTTCAAGGTGCCCGGCGGCCGGCCGAACGCCCTGGTGGCGACCTCCGTGGACGTTGAACGCTTCTGGGAGCTGGTGTTGGGGGCGTACGAGAAGCTGGCTGAGCGTCTCGGCTGATGTGCAAGGGAGTGTGCGGTGGCTGCTACAGTTATTCCTGTCGCAAGCGCCGCTAGCTCAGTTGGTTAGAGCAGCTGACTCTTAATCAGCGGGTCCGGGGTTCGAGTCCCTGGCGGCGCACAGACAGAAAGCCCAGGCCGGTACTCCCGGCCCGGGCTTTCTCTATTTCGGCTGCGGGAGAGCAGTTGGCGTCGGGAAAGGTGTGGTCGCAGTCTCCGCAACGCGCTCCATTCACGTGGACATTATCGATAACTGATCCGAGCTGTTGTCCATGAAAGTTCGGCCCGAAAGAATGCGGGCTCTATGGTGTCTGCGCAGCTCAAGGCAGGTTTCGCGATAAATCCTGATGCATTCCTATGGGGCCGCGCTACCCTTACTCCAAGGGCTGGCATCTCCGGTGGAGCGGGTGTGATGGACGAGCGGCGGATGGTGCGGATCTCCAAGTACCTGGCCAAGCACCTGCGGCACCAGCCGGAACGGATCGGCATCACCCTCGACGCCCACGGCTGGGTGGAGGTGGAGGCGCTGCTCGCGGCGGCGGCCGAGCACGGGTTCACGATCTCCCGCGCCGAACTGGACCAGGTCGTCGCCGGCAACGACAAGCGCCGGTACGTCATCGAGGACGGGATGATCAGGGCCAGCCAGGGCCATTCGGTCCGCGTCGACCTGGAGTTGCCGCCCGCCGACCCGCCGGAGTATCTGTACCACGGGACCGTGCCCAGAAGCCTGGCCGCGATCCGGGCGGAGGGGCTGCGGCCGATGAACCGCCACCACGTCCACCTGTCGCCGGACCGCGAGACCGCCACCCGGGTCGGAGCCCGCCGCGGCACCCCGGTCGTCCTGGCGGTGCACGCCGGGGAGATGCACCGGGCCGGGCACCGGTTCCACCTCAGCGCCAACGGCGTCTGGCTGGCCGACCACGTCCCGCCCGCCTACATCCGCTTCCCGGGCTGACCCGCGCCCCGAGGCGCCGTTCACCCGCTGGGAACGCTCGCCTGTGCCCGAACCCGGGTGGTCGCGCGGAATGTCGGCGCCTGACCTCCTCCCCGCCTGAAGACGGGGTTTCCACGCTCGAGGAGTCTCGATGAGTGCATATCCAGTAGGTGAGACCGCGCTGGTGGTCAACGTTCCCGCCGCCGAGCCGGTGGTGGCGTCGTGGCGCGAGCGCTACGACCGCTCGGCCGCGTACGGCGTCTGCGCCCATGTCACCGTGCTCGTCCCGTTCCTGCACCGCGACCGGCTCGACGACGCGGTCATGGCCGACCTGCGAGAGCTGTTCGCCGCACGGGAACCGTTCGACGTCAGGTTCGAGCGGACCGCCCGGTTCCCGGGCCTGCTCTACCTCGCGCCCCAGCCCGACACCCCGCTACGGGAGCTCACCGACATGGTGGTGCGGCGCTGGCCGGAAGCCCCGCCGTACGGCGGGAAGTACGACGAGGTCGTCCCGCACCTGACGGTCGCCGACACCGACGACGCGGACACACTGGCGGCGATCGAGGCCGCCCTGACGCTCCCGGTCACCGCACGCGTGTCCGGCGTGACCCTGCTGGTCTTCGACGGTACGGCCTGGCGGGCGGAGGCGTTCTTCCCACTCGGTGAACTGCCGCCCACGGAGTTCGCCTTCCCCGGCCCGCTCCGCGACAAGCTGGTAGCGGCGATCCTGAGCGGCGAGAAGACGGCGACCACGGGGTTGCTGGCCGACTACGAGCACTCCGGCGATCCGCTGCCGTCGGCCGGGCAGTGGTCCGCGGTCCTCGACTCGAACGGCCGGCCCGTCGCGCTGATCGAGTCGGTCGAGGTGCGGGTGCTGCCCATCAGGGCCGTCGACGACGCGTTCGCCCAGGCCGAAGGCGAGGGATACGCCACGGCCGCCGAGTGGCGGGCCGGGCACGAGCGGTTCTGGCAGGGCCCCGAGATGACCGCCTTTCTCGGCCACACTCCGGTGATCGACGACGACACGCTCGTGGTGACGGAGCGCTTCCGCGTCCTCGAACAGTTCTAGCAGCGTGGAGCTGGTCACCAGCCCTGGGTGCGGAGGAATCTGGCGCAGGCGGTGGTCCACTCGCCGACGGCTGGATCGGCCTCGGCCAGGCCCAGCCCGTGCCTGCCGTTCGGATACACGTGCAGCTCGACCGGGACCTGGTGGGCCGCCAGTGCCGAGGCCAGGAGCAGTGAGTTGTCGACAGGGACCACGGCGTCGTCGGCGGTGTGCCAGAGGAACACGGGCGGGGTGGCCGGGCCGGCCCGGTGCTGGAGCGACAGCTCCGCGAGTTGCGCCCCCGCCGGTTCCGGGCCGAGGAGGTTCGTGACGGACCCCTGGTGGGCGGGCGCACCGCTGAGCGTGACCACCGGGTAGCACAGGACGGCCACACCGGGCCGCGCGTCCTGGCGGTCGATGTCGTCGTGGGGGCCTTCGGGCAGCATGGCGGCGGTCTCGGTGGCGAGCAGCCCGGCCAGGTGGCCGCCGGCGGAGAAGCCGAGCACGCCTACGCGAAGCGGGTCCACTCCCCACTCGGACGCGTGGTGCCGGACGAACCGCATCGCCCTGGCGGCGTCCAGCAGCGGCAGCGGATGGCGGTGCGGCGCGACCCGGTAACGCAGGACGAACGCGGCGATGCCGAGCGTGTTGAGCCAGCGGGCGACCGACTCCCCTTCGTGGTCGGCCTGCCTGGCGTACCCGCCGCCGGGCAGCACCACGATCGCGGGCCCGCCCCCCTCCACCGGGTAGGCGGTAAGCGTCGCCGGAGTCGGCACGTGCCACAACTGGTGCTCGGTCATCTCTTCCCTCCGGTCCTGGCGATCAGGAAACGGCGCTCACCCTACCTCCAGGGGGTTCGCGGGCAATCGCGTGGCTGCCCATATCTGCTGAAGGGGCCGCGCATCAGACCCGAACCGGCATCGGCGCGGGCACACCGGTCCATCAGGTGGTCGTCAGGTCGCGTTGCATCAGGGACGTGTCGATCCACCGGTCGTGCTTGTGCCCCACACCCGTGAGGCGGCCTGCCGGGGTGAAGCCGAAGTGACGGTGCAGGGCCTCCGAGGCGCCGCTGCCGGTGTCGGCGATCACCGCGATGACCTGCCGCGCGTCCGTCTTCCCCAGGTCGGTCAGCAGTGCGCCGAGCAGGAGCCTGCCCAGCCCGCGGCCGGTGCGGCCGGGCGCGAGGTAGATGGTGTCCTCGACAGTGTGCCGGTAGGCCGGTCTGGGACGCCACGGCCCGGCGTACGCGTACCCGGCCACCTCGTCGCCCTCCGCCGCGACCAGGAACGGCAGGCCCCGGCCGGTCAGCTCGTCCAGCCGCCGCCGCCAGTCGCCGACGGTGGGCGGGATCTCCTCGAAGGTGGCGACGCTGTGGACGACATAGTGCTCGTAGATCGCGGCCACGGCCGGCAGGTCAGCGGCCGTCACGGGACGGACCACCGTCTCGGGAGACGACATGGACGGCTCCTTGCGCCGCGCTCAGAGCACCGGCGGGTCGAAGTCGAAGTCGAGGCGACGGGCCTCGCGGGCGACCTTGACGTCGGGGTGGTCGGTGCCGAGCTGGCGTTCGTAGCGGGTGAGCGTGTCGGCCTGGAGCCGGTGCGCCTCCTCCTCCCGGCCCAGCGCCAGGAGGTCGACCACCAGGTTGGCGGCCCCGGCCAGGGTCAGCGGGTGGTCGGCGCCGAGGACGTTGCGCAGGCTTTCGAGCGTGCTGGCGCCCAGCTCGCGGGCCTCCTCGGTGTCGCCGAGCGCCGCCAGGTCGCTCGCCAGGTTGATGGCGCAGGTGAGCGTGTAGTGGTGCTCGCGGGTCAGCCTGCCGTCGAGGCCGCGCAGGGCCCGCCTGTCGATCTCCAGGGCCCGCTCCAGCTGGCCGTTCACCCGCAGGAGCAGGGCCAGGTTGGTGTCGCAGCCGTACTTGAAGGGGTGGTCGTCGCCGTACATCTGCGGGTAGCGGGGGGTCATGTCCTCCAGGAGTTCGAGGGCCTCGGTCACCTGGCCGGCGGCGCGCTGGGCGTTGGCCAGGCAGAGGGCGGCGGCGAGGGTGTCGGGGTGGCTGACGCCGCCGTTCCGCTTCTGCGCGTCGAAGGTGTGGTCGGCCAGATCGAGCGCCTCCTCGAGCTGGCCGTTGCGGCGGCGGGCGATCGAGAGGTCCTTGGCGACGCGGAGGGTCCACGGATGCTCGGAGTTGAGCTGCTCCACGCCGTACTCGAAGGCGTCCTCGCCGATGTCGCAGGCCCTGCGGTAGTCGCCGTTGAGCCGGACGATCCGGGCCAGCCCGTTCCAGGACGACAGCACGTTCTGCGCGCTCGACCCCGACCCGGCCTGCCGCTGGTACATGAACGTCTCGGCCTGCAGCTCGCGGGCCTTGGCGTAGTCGCCGAGCAGCAGGTAGTCGAGGGCCAGGTTGTTCATCGCCCGGAGAGTCCGCCGGTGGGTGGGGCCGAACTTGGCCTGGTGCCTGCGCAAGGAGTCCTGGTCGTGCTCGAAGGCCAGTGCGAACTCGCCGCGGAAACGCAGGTCGGCGCCGTGGCTGTTGATGAGCAGCAGGGTCTCCTCGTGGTCCTCGCCGAGGACCTGCCGCATCCGGGCGGCGGTGCGCTGGTTCAGCTCGTACGACTCCTGGATCTCGCCCAGCTCGCGGATGACGATCGCCTGGTGCCGCTGGGCCGACAGGACGTACTGGTCGTCGTCGCCGCTGACCGCCTGCCAGCGCTCGATGAACTGCTCGACCAGCTGCCGGGCGGACCTGAAGTCGCCGGACGAGTACAGGTAGCGGACGACGTTCAGCGCGAAGTGCCTGATGCGCGGGTCGGCGCTCTGCACGACCCGAGACGGGCTGATGTGCCCGAGCAGCGCCTGGTAGCGCGGCCATGCGGCGTTGTCGTCGGGATTCTCCTCGGCCACGGCGGCGGCGAGCAGGGTGTGCACCTCGCGCCGGAACGCGGCCCGCTCGGGCTCCGGCAGCTCGTCGCGCAGCAGCGCCTGGACGAGCCGGTGCACGGTGATCGTGCGCGTCTCGGAGTCGATGCGGACGAGCGCGTACCGGCCGAGCTCGCGGATGGCGGGGATCATCCGGATCGGGTCGCCCAGCATGCCGGCCAGCCTCGACCCGCCCGCGAAGTCTTCGGGGAGCCGGTCGAGCAGGTCGCGCGGAATCGGCTCGGGGCCGAAGAACGCGCAGCAGCGCAGCAGCTCGACCGCGTCGGGCGAGCGCTCCATGAGCTGCGACACCGACAGCGCCCACGCCGCCGTCATGGACATCGGGTAGTCGGACGGCTTGCTCGTGCCCAGCAGCCGGGTGGTCTCGTTCTCCAGCAGCCGCAGGTACTGGTCGACGGGCATGCCGGTCTCGACCTGGAGCGCGCCCGCGTGTTCGAGCGCCAGCGGCAGGTCGCCGAGCGCCTCGGCGAGGCGGTGCGCGTCGGGCTCCGTGATGCCCCTGGGGACGCGTTTCATCAGGAACGCGACGCTCTCCTCGCGCCGGAACACGTCGACGACGATCGTGTCGACGACGCTCTGCCAGCCCTGGTCGCGCGAGGTGAGCAGGACGTGCCCGGAGCCGCGGGGGATGACGGCGTTGACGTCCTCCGGCTCGTTGGCGTTGTCGAAGATGAGCAGCCAGCGCTTGTACGGCTCGCCGCGCCGCAGCGCGTCGAGCACGGCGTCGACCGCCTCGTCGACGCCCGCCGAGGCCGCGATGGGCAGGTTCAGCTCGCGCGCGAGCCCGGCCAGCGAGGACTTCACGAGCACCGACTGGTCGGCGGGAATCCACCACACCACGTCGTATTCGTGCCTGAAGCGGTGCGCGTATTCGATGGCGAGCTGCGTCTTGCCGACACCGCCCAGCCCGTGCAGGGCGTGCGGGACGACGGCGGTGACGTCAGATCTGAGGCCGGAATGCAACTTGTCGAGGAGGTCTTCGCGACCGGTGAAGTTCTTGTTCTGCTGCGGGACTTTGCCCCATATTGAGGGCACTCGCCCAGAATCCTGGGAAGAGCTCGTCACAGACACGCTACCGCCCCAGCTCAGTCGTCTTTCGCAGCATCTTAGACTCCTCAGGACCTTCTGTTGAATAAACAAACCAGGCAGACTGCTGTCGCCGTTGATCGGGCATCATGCCAAGATGGAAGTCTCCAGGTCATACGGCTCCAGGGAGAGAGTTATGGGCGAGGACTCAGTGACCGAGTACGGTGGTGGTCTTGTCGATGTGCAGGATCTCGACCTGCGCGCGCTCGACGGGATCGGCGAGTCCGTGCTCGCCGCGGCTTTGCGGCGGGTACTCGAGACGGACTCCGGTCCGGTCGCCGGGTTCCAATCCGCGATGTAAGGACGGCTTATTGGGTGAACCGCCGGGATGATCTGTGAACAACGGGGACTGGAACCGACTTGTCAGGCAGCTCGGTCGGGGTGATTGCACGCCGCTTCTCGGGGCCGGTGCGTGTTTCGGCCGCCTTCCGAATGGCAGGCAGCTGAGCCGGCATTTCGCCGACCTGTATGACTACCCGTTCGCCGACCGCGACAATCTCGCCCGAGTGACGCAATATGCCGCGTCCGTCGGTGAACAGGATTCGGTAGATCTCAAACACGAGATCTGTACGTACCTGAAGCAGTACGTCGCCAAGCCCGAGGCGGCGCCGGATCCGCATGAGATCTTAGCCGAATTCCCCATAAGTACATTTCTCACCACGAACTATGACAACTTCATGCTGCAGGCGCTGAACCGTGCACAAGGCGGGCAGAAGTCCCCCCGCGCCAGCACCTCCACCTGGTGGGACGGCAACGCCGACGAGCCGCGGATCCTCGACCCCACTCCTGACGAGCCGCTCGTCTACCACTTACACGGCAGCTGGGACGACCCCGCCTCGCTCGTCCTGACCGAGGACGACTACCTGAACTACCTGGTCAACATGGTCGACTGGCAGGCCTCGCAGAGCAGGCGGCCGCTGCCCACCTGCGTGCTCGGCGCGATGACGGCCAGCCCACTCCTCTTCGTCGGCTACAGCCTGCAGGACTGGAACTTCCGGGTGCTGTTCCACGGCCTGATCCGGGCCATCCCGCCCAACATGAAGCGACGGCACGTGAGCGTCCAGCTCATGCCCGACCTCGACGGGAAGGTTCCCGATGCCCAGGCCAAGGCCCAGCACTACATGGAGCGCTACCTCGACGGCTGGAACATCTCGATCTTCATAGGCACCACCGAGGACTTCTTCAGGGAGCTTCTCGACAGAATGTGAGGTCCTGGCCATGACCGTCAGCGGTGCGCACACCCACCCCTATGTCGGGCTGCGCCCCTACAACCGCGACGAGAGCGAGCTGTTCCGCGGCCGTGACGACGAGGCCAGGGAGATCGCCACGCTCTGGCAGGCCGTGGGGCTGACGGTCCTGTACGGCGCCTCGGGGGTGGGCAAGACCTCGCTGCTGAACGCGGGCGTGCTGCCCCGGCTCGACCCCGGGCGGGTCGACCTGCTGCCGATCGCGCGGATCGCGCCGCGGATGCGCGTCCCGACCGGGCGCGGCAACCCGTACGTCATGGCGCTGCTGACCGCGTGGGCCCCCGAGCGCGACGAGCGCGACCTCGCGAAACTGACGCTCGCGGAGTTCCTCGAAGGACGCCCCGAGCGCACGGACGAGTACGACGACCCGGTGCCCGTCCTGGCCGCGATCGACCAGGCGGAAGAGATGTTCCAGACCGTCCCGGCCAGGGAGAAGGAGCGGCGCGACTTCCTCGACCAGCTCGCCACCGCGGTGCGGCAGCACACCGGGCTGCACCTGCTGCTGTCGATGCGCGAGGAGTACCTGTTCATGATCCTGCCCTACGAGCGGCCGTTCGGGCAGGGCGCGCGGACCAGGTTCCACCTGCAGCCGCTCAGCCGCGACGCGGCCCTGGAGGCCGTCACCGAGCCGTTGGAGCACACCGAGCGCACGATCAGCCACGAGGCCGCCGAGCTGATCGTCGACGGGCTGCGGACCGTCGTGGTCTCCGACGAGGCCGGGGTCAGCTCGAAGATCGAGCTCGACACCGTGGAGCCGGTGCAGCTCCAGGTGGTCTGCTCCGCGCTCTGGGAGTCGCTGCCGCCGGAGGTCCACGAGATCACCGTCGACCACGCCCGCCAGTACTCCGACATCGAGGAGGCGCTGTCCGGGTTCTGCAGGCGCGCGATCGACGACGTGGCCGAGGAGTTCGCGATGTCGTCCGTGGAGATCCAGTTCTGGCTGCGGAACACGTTCATCACCGAGCACGGCACCCGCAACACCGTCTACGAGGGGCTCGAGCTGACGCAGGGCATGCCGAACGCGGTGGCCCGCGCGTTGGAGGACCGGCGTGTCCTGCGCGGCGAACATCGGCTGGGCATCCGGTGGTACGAGCTGGCGCACGACCGGTTGATCAGCCCCGTCAGGCGCTCCGAGTCGCCCGCCGTCTACCTGCGCGAGGCCAGGGCGGCGCTGGCCAGGCGGGCCTGGGACTCCGCGCAGCGGCTGGCCGACGAGGCGGTACGGGCCTCCGCGTACGGCGACGAGTGGGTGCGCGCCGAGGCGGCCGAGGTCTTCGCCGAGGTGGCCACCGCCCAGGGCGACGTGGAGGCGGCGCTGCTCCACTGCACCCAGGCGGCCGACCTGTACGCCAAGTGGCGGCGCTTCGATGGGGTGGCCAGGGTGCTCACCATGGAGGGGCAGCTGTGGCTGTCGCAGGGCGACCACAGCATGGCGATCCGGCGCATCAGCGCCGCGCTCAGCTGGGCGCCGAACGACATGACCGCCCAGCTCGCGCTGGCCGAGGCGCTGCGCAGGTCGGGCACGCCGCGGGCGGCGGCCGCCGTGGTCAGAGGAGTGGCCGAAAGGCTCCCGGCCCACCTGCTGAGACAGGCCAGGGAGCTGCTTCTGGAGACCGATTAGCGGGTCTATGCTTGGGCCGTCACGAGTCTCAACGTGGAGGCTGTTCCGTGGTGCCTGAGTGGCCATCGACCCTCGACGTCGATGCTTTGCTCGCCGGGGGTTGGCAGCCGACCCCGCTGAGACAGTTCGTTCTGAAGGTCCACAGCCGCTGTGATCTCGCCTGCTCGTACTGCTACGTGTACGAGATGGCCGACCAGAGCTGGCGGTCGCGTCCCAAGCGGATGGCCCGCGCCACGGCCGAGGCCACCGCCGCCCGGATCGCCGAGCACGCGCGCACCCACGGCCTCCCGGGCGTCCAGGTCGTCCTGCACGGCGGTGAGCCGCTGCTGGCCGGGGCCGGCGAGCTGGGCGCGATCGTGGAACTGATCAGGTCCGCCGTCGCCGTCCCCGTCGACTTCGTGGTGCAGACCAACGCGACCCTGCTCGACGACGCGTTCCTGCGGCTGTTCGCCCGGCTCGGCGTCGGCGTGGGCGTCAGCCTCGACGGCGCGCGCGACGCGCACGACCGGGCCAGGCGCACCGCCGACGGGCGCGGCAGCTACGCGAAGGTCGCCGCGGCGCTCGAACGGCTCACCGCGCCCGCCTACCGGCACCTGTTCCGCGGCCTGCTCTGCACCGTCGACCTGCGCAACGACCCGCTGGAGACCTACGAGGCGCTGCTCGCCTTCGCCCCGCCGACCGTCGACTTCCTGCTCCCGCACGGCAACTGGGCGGCCCCGCCGCCGGGGCGCGAGGCGGGGGCGGAGGGCACCCCGTACGCCGACTGGCTGATCGCGATCTTCGACCGCTGGTACGCCACCGACCCGAGGCCCGCCGGAGTCCGGCTGTTCGACGAGATCATCCACCTGCTGCTGGGCGGCAGCTCCGCCAGCGAGCAGGTCGGCCTGTCGCCGGTCGCCATGGCGGTGATCGAGACCGACGGCGAGATCGAGCAGTCCGACATCCTGAAGTCGGCCTTCGACGGCGCCGGCCGCACCGGGCTGCACGTCACGCACGACAGCTTCGATGAGCTGCTTCACCTTCCGTCGACCGCCGCTCGGCAAATCGGCCCGCTCGCGCTGGCCCCGACGTGTACGGTATGCCCTGTCGGCATGATCTGTGGTGGGGGCCAGTACGCGCACCGGTACCGCCCCGCGACCGGGTTCCGCAACCCATCGGTCTACTGCCCTGACCTGCTGCGCCTGATCAGGCACATCGGCAGCGCCGTCCAGGCCGATCTGGCGGTCCGAGTGAAGGAGCCGGGCATGAACCTGACCGAGCACCGCGTCCCGGCGGACGTGTTCGCCGCGCTCGCCACGGGCGGCGGAGGGGCGCAGGCGGTGGAGCGGCTGGTCGCCGCGGAACGCAGCAAGCACCTGCTGCTCGTCAGGGGCGTGCTCGACGCCGCCCACCGGGCCGGCCATCCGCGCTGGGCCGAGGTGCGCCGCGCCTACGACCTGCTGGCCACGATCGAGTCCCGGCACCCGGAGGCCGTCGACACCGTCGTCCGCCACCCGTCGGTCGGGGCCTGGGCCCGCCACGCGGTGCGCACGCTGGAAGCGCCGGAGCAGCTGGCGGCGCTGGCCGCGGCGGCGGCCATCCGCGCGGGTTTCACCTGCGAGGTGGACGTGCCGGCCGCCGACGGCGTGATCACGCTGCCCTCGCTGGGGCAGATCACGCTGCCCGCCACGGTCTCGACGGCCACCGTCCACTGCTCGGGCGACGCCGTCGAGGTCAGTGCGAACGGGATCTTCCTGCAGGTCGGCGACGTTCTGGCGAGCGAGCTGCCGGGGTGGCAGGGGCTGCGGTCGCTGACGGCCGAGGCGGGCGGGCTGCGCTTCGGGGTGCTCATCGACGACCTCGACCCACACCGCATGCCCGGCTCGGCCAACCTGCGCGGGCGGCTCACCCGCGAGGAGGCCGACGTCTGGCAGGGCCTCCTCGACGAGGCGTGGGGCATGCTGGTCGCCAACCACAGCACGGTCGCGCAGGAGGTGGCCGCCGCCATCAGGGTGCTCACGCCGCTGGCCGCGCCGCCGCAGGGGCTGTCGAGCGCCACCTCGCGCGAGACGTTCGGCTGCATCGCGCTGTCCACGCCGCCCGACGCGCACGAGATGGCGGTCACGCTCGCGCACGAGACCCAGCACGCCAAGCTGTCGGCGCTGCTCGACATCGTCCCGCTGACCAGGCCCGACGACGGCTCCCGCTACTACGCGCCGTGGCGCGACGACCCGCGTCCGGTGCCCGGCCTGCTCCAGGGCGCCTACGCCTATCTCGGCGTCACCGACTTCTGGCGCCGGCAGCGGCGCCACGAGGACGGCGCCGCGCTGATCAGGGCGTCCAGCGAGTTCACCCGCTGGCGGCAGGCCGCCCGCATGGTCAGCGGCACCATCCTGCGCAGCGGCGGCCTGACGGAGCCGGGGGAGGTGTTCGTCGGGCGGATGATCGAGCAGCTCGACTCCTGGGCGGGCGAGCCGGTCCCCGACGAGGCGACGGCCATGGCCAGGCAGGCGGCGGAGCGTCACCACGCGCTCTGGCAGGCCCGCAACAACAGGAGCGCGGCCGACCTGTCCTGACCGGGGCGCCGACTAGAGATCATGTTTAGTCAGGGCCGAGCCGGGCCAGCCGGTTCCGCACGCCGTTGAAGTGCGCGTAAACGGCTTTTATCGCGGCCGTCCGATCACCCGCTGTGACGGCGTCGAGGATGTCGCGGTGCCGCCTGGCCACGTCGGCCGGTGACTCGTCGGGTGCGCCGAGGTGGTCGCGCAACTGGTCGAAGACGTCCCAGAAGGCGCCGAGGAGCTGGCTGACCAGAGGGTTGCCGACGGGGCGGTAGAGCAGGTCGTGGAAGAGCCGGTCGATCTCGGGGGAGACCTGGCCGAGCTGTGCCTCGGCCTCCATGCGGGCGATCACCTCGGCCGCCGGTGACAGGTCCGCCTCGTCGCCGAGGTCGATGAGGCGCTGGACGAGGCTGCTCTCCAGGAGCTCGCGGATCTCGGTGAGGTGCGCGAGGTGGTTCACGCCGCCCTGCAGGGTGATGCGGCTGTGGAAGGCCAGCTCGTCCACCAGTCCTGCGAGCGACATCCGTCCGACGAACATGCCGAAGCCGTGGCGGATGTCGACGATGCCGACGGCCTGCAGCGCCTTCAGCGCCTCTCTGACCGAGTTGCGGCTGATGCCCAGCTCTTCCATCAGCTCCGACTCGGTGGGCAGCGGGTCGCCTGCCACCAACCCGCGCCGAAGGATGAGCTCCTTGACGCCCTCCTGGGCCTCGACGGCTCGGCTGGGCCGAGGGCGCGGGGCAGTGCTCATGAATGATCCCTCTCTGGTAAGCACTTGTGTAACATTCCGGAAATCTCCTGTTGACCACAAGCGCCTATGGCCTCTAGCGTCCACGTTACGCAAAAGATAGGACATGGGATGTCCCACGTTCTACCCCCTGGGAGGCATCCGTGAGCCCTGAGTTCAGCCGCCGCGACTTCCTGCGCTACAGCGGAGCGACGGGTGCGGCCGCGATGATCGCGGCCACTCTGTCCGCCTGCTCGGGCGGGCCGGCCTCGACCGGCTCGGTCGGGGCAGGATCGAACAAAGACCTCATCACCGCCGTCATCGGCTACGGCAACGACCAGAGCTGGGACCCGACGCAGACCGCCTCGGCCTTCGCGATGGCCGGCATCCAGCACATCTACGAGGGGCTGCTCGACACCGACCCCATCACCCGCGAGCCCTACCCCGCGCTGGCCACCGCGCTGCCCGCCGACCCGAACGCCACCTCGTGGAAGTTCACCCTGCGCGAGGGCGCCAAGTGGCACGACGGCCAGCCGGTCACCGCCGACGACGTCGTCTTCACCTTCGAGCGCATCCTCGACACGCAGGCCAACGTGCTCACCGGCAACTTCTTCAAGTCGTGGCTGCAGGAGGTCAAGAAGGTCGACGACCGCAACGTCGAGCTGGTCTTCAAGTTCCCCTTCCCGGACGCGGCCCCCAGGCTGACCATCGCCAAGATCATGCCCAAGCACGTGTTCAGCCAGCCCGGCGCCTGGGACCAGGCCAAGACCGGCAAGGCCGTCGGCTCGGGCCCGTACAAGCAGACGGCGCACAACCCCAAGTCGAACACCACCTTCGAGGCGTTCGACGGCTACAACGGCCCGCGCAAGCCCGTCGTCAAGAAGATGAACTGGCTGACCATCGTGGACGCCGCGGCCCGCGTCGCCAAGATCTCCGGCGGCTCCGCCGAGGCGCAGATCGCCGACAACATCCCCTACGCCAACGTGGAGCAGCTCAAGCAGCAGGGGTTGAGCGTCGAGGGCGGCAAGGGCATGAACCACATGTTCCTGATGTTCAACACCAGCACCAAGCCGTTCGACGACATCCGCGTCAGGCAGGCCCTGCACTACGCGATCGACACCAAGAAGATGATCGAGGTGGCGCTCAAGGGTCACGGCACCGCCTCCAGCTCCTTCCTCAACGAGGGGCACCCCGACCACAAGCGCGCCTCGGTCGTCTACGACTACGACCCGGAAAAGGCCAAGGCGCTGCTCAAAGAGGCGGGCGTGACCAACCTGACGATCAACCTGATGGCCGTCAACGTGAGCTGGGTGGCCGACTGCCTGCCGACCATCGCCGCCTCCTGGGAGGCCATCGGCGTCAAGACCACGCTGGAGCCGCAGGACACGGCCGCGCTGTTCGCCAAGATGGACCAGATGCAGGACTACCAGGCCGTAGTCGCAGCCTCCAACCCCAACCAGTTCGGCATGGACGCCGACCTGATCATGCGCTACAACTTCGTCCCCGGCGGCCTGTGGATGAAGTACAGCCACTGGGACGGCACCAAGGACGCCGAACAGCTCTTCACCATGATGGACGAGGCCACCAAGGAAGCGGACAAGGCCAAGAAGAGCGAGCTCGTCCACAAGTACATCGACCTCATCGCCGAGAAGGCGGTGATGTACCCGGTCGTCCACACCGAGCTGATGACCGCCTGGGATCCGAAGAAGCTGTCGGGCGTCCGCGCGCAGCCGTACCCGGGCATCAACCTGCTCCAGGCCCAGAGAACCCAGTAGGTCATGGTCCTGATCGCCAGAATGCTGCTCCGGCGGGTCCTCATCCTGGTCCCGCTGGTGCTCGGGGTCGTCGCGTTCGTGTTCATCGTGATGCGCTTCTCCAACAGCAAGCCGGAGTACGCCTACTTCCAGGGCGCCAACCCGACCCCCGAGCAGATCCACCAGTTCCAGGTGGAGAACGGCCTGCTGGACCCGCTGCCCCTGCGCTACGTCCGCTTCGTCGCGGACCTGGCGCGGGGCGACATGGGCACCAGCGTGCTCACCAAGAAGCCGGTGATCGAGTCGGTGACGACCGCGCTGCCGCTCACCCTCCAGCTCACCCTCCTCGGCCTGGTCGTGGCGGTGGTGCTGGCGCTGGTCTTCGGCGTCACCGCGGCGCTGTTCCGCGACCGCTGGCCCGACCAGGTGATCAGAGTGGTCTCCCTGGTCGGGGTGGCCGCACCGGCGTTCTGGCTGGCGCTGCTGATGATCCAGTGGCTGGCGGTGGGCCAGGGCCTGTTCCCGACCGGCGGCTACATCAACCCGGCCGACTCGACCTCCGGCTGGCTGCGCTCGATGACGCTGCCCGCCCTGTCGCTGTCGCTGCCGGTGGCGGCCCAGCTCACCCGCATCGTCCGCACCTCGATGGTGGAGGAGCTGGACCGTGACTACGTGCGCACCGCGATCGGCAGCGGCCTGCCGCCCGTCGTGGTCGTCGGACGCAACGTGCTGCGCAACGCGCTGGTCAACCCGCTGACCGTGCTCGGCCTGCGCATCGGCTACCTGCTCGGCGGCGCGGTCGTCATCGAGCAGATCTACAGCCTGCCCGGCATGGGCCAGCTCATGATCAACGCGGTGCGTGACGGCGACCCCGCGGTGGTGCAGGGCGTGGTGCTGACGGTCGCGGTCGGCTTCATCATCGTCAACCTCGTGGTCGACATCCTCTACCTGCTGGTCAACCCCCGGCTCAGGAGCGCCGCCTGATGAGACGCAGACTGACGGAACGCCTTTCCAGGCCGGGCATCGGCTTCAGGAGGCTGCGCCCGCTGTCATGGCTGGCCGTGGGCATCCTCGCGGTGGTCGTGCTGGCGGCGCTGTTCGCGCCGCTGATCGCGCCGCACTCGCCGTATTTCCAGGAGGTCACCGGCGGCGGCCCGTCCGCCTCGCACTGGATGGGCCTCGACAGCGCCAACCGCGACATCCTGTCCAGGCTGCTGTACGGCGCCCGCTGGTCGCTGCTCATCGGCCTCGGCGCGACCGGGCTGGCCCTGGTCGCGGGCGCGGTCGTCGGCGCGGTCGCCGCCACCTCCCGCAGGCCCGTGGACGAGGTCATCATGCGGGTGCTCGACGTGTTCATGGCCTTCCCCGGTATCGCGCTGGCCGCGGTGCTGGTGGCGGTGTTCGGCGGCAGCATCCCGGTGCTCGTGATGGCGATGGCCTTCCTCAACATGCCGCCCGTGGCCAGGGTCGTCCGCGCCAACGTGCTCGCCCAGTACGGCGAGGACTACGTCGCGGCCGAACGGATCATCGGCGCCCGCACCCCGTACATCCTGCTCAGGCACGTGGCCGCCAACTGCGCCGCGCCCGTGCTGGTGTTCTGCACCGTCATGGTGGCGGACGTGATCGTCTTCGAGGCGTCGCTGTCGTTCATCGGCGCCGGGGTGCGCCCGCCGAACCCGTCGTGGGGCAGCGTCATCGCCGACGGCAAGAACATGGTGCTGGTGGGCGGCTGGTGGGCCACCGTCTTCCCCGGCCTGCTCATCCTGATCACCGTGCTGGCGCTGAACATCCTGTCGGAGGGCATCTCCGACGCCTGGGCCGCCCCCGCCGCCCGCCGGGCGCCCGCCGCGAAGAAGGACGACGCGTTCGAGCAGGCCCGGCCGGGCTCCGGCGAGGTCGTCGAGCTGCCCGGCCTGGCCGAGGCCGCCGCCAGGCTGGCGGAACGGGCCCGCCCGCTGCCCTCGGGCCCGCCGATCCTCGCGGTGGAAAGGCTGCGGATCGGCTTCGCCGAGGGCGTGGACATCGTCGACGGCATCGCCTTCGAGGTACGTCCGGGCGAGGTGCTCGGGCTCGTGGGCGAGTCCGGCTGCGGCAAGTCGCTCACGGCGCTCACCATCATGGGCCTGCAGCCCCGTGGTGCCCGCGTCAGCGGCCACATCCGTTTCGACCAGAAAGAGCTGCTCTCCCTGCCGCGCCGGGCCCGCCGCCGCCTGCTCGGCCACGAGATGGCGATGATCTACCAGGACGCGCTGTCGTCCCTGAACCCCGCCATGACCATCAAGGCCCAGCTCAAGCAGGTCACCCGGCGCGGCGGCCGGCGCTCGCCCGAGGAACTCCTCGAACTGGTGGGGCTCGACGCCGAACGCACCCTGTCGTCCTACCCGCACGAGCTGTCCGGCGGCCAGCGGCAGCGGGTGCTCATCGCGATGGCGCTGTCGCGCGACCCCAAGCTGATCGTCGCCGACGAGCCCACCACCGCGCTGGACGTGACCGTCCAGGCGCAGGTCATCGAGCTGCTGCTGCGGCTGCGCGAGGAACTGGGCTTCGCGCTCATCCTCGTCTCGCACGACCTCGCGCTGGTCGCGGACGTCACCGACCGGGTCGTGGTCATGTACGGCGGGCAGATCGTCGAGGCCGGGGTCACCGCCACCCTGGTCGGAGCCCCGGCCCACCACTACGCCCGCGGGCTGCTCGGCTCGGTGCTGTCGCTGGAGTCGGGGGCCGAGCGGCTCACCCAGATCCGCGGCGTGGTGCCGTCGCCCGCCGACTTCCCCGCCGGGTGCCGGTTCGCCGACCGCTGCCCGATGGCCACCGACCTCTGCCGGACCGACGCCCCGCCGCTGGAAGGCGACACGCACCGGCACGCCGTGGCCTGCCATCACCCGGCGGTCGCCCTCGTGGGAAGTGATCAACGTGCTTGAGCTGAAAGACGTGCACGTCGTGCACAAGGCGCGCTCGGGCGGGCTGTTCTCGCGCGACCGCGTCCACGCCCTGACCGCCGCCGACCTGGCCATCAGCCCCGGCGAGACGGTCGGGGTCGTGGGCGAGTCGGGGTGCGGCAAGTCCACCCTGGCCAAGGTGCTGGTCGGGCTGCAGCGGCCAACCTCGGGGACGGTGCTGTTCCGGGGCAAGGACCTGTGGGCGCTGTCGGAGCGGGAACGGCGCGAGCTGATCGGCTCCAGCGTCGGGATGGTGTTCCAGGACCCGTCCACCGCGTTGAACCGGCGGCTGCCGATCAGGCAGGTGCTGCGCGACCCGCTCACCGTCCACAGGTGGGGCACCGCCGAGCAGCGTGACGCCCGCGTGCGCGAACTGCTCGACCTCGTCGGCCTGCCCACCAGCGTCGCCGACCTGCTGCCCAGCCAGCTCTCCGGCGGCCAGCGCCAGCGCGTCGCCGTGGCCAGGGCGCTCGCGCTCGAACCCGCGCTGCTCATCGCCGACGAGCCGACCAGCGCCCTGGACGTGTCGGTGCGGGCGCAGATCCTCAACCTGCTGTTGGATCTGAAGGAGCGGCTCGGGCTGGCGCTGGTGTTCGTCTCCCACGACATCCAGACAGTGCGCCGGATGAGCGATCGGGTGGTGACCATGTACCTGGGCAGGATCGTCGAGCAGACACCCGCGCACGCAGTCCCGCACCAGGCCCGCCACCCCTACACGCGGGCGCTGTTCTCCGCCACGCCCGGCCTGATCTCGCCGATCAACCCGATCCCGCTCGTGGGCTCCGTGCCCTCGGCCACCAGGCCGCCGAGCGGCTGCCCGTTCCGTACCCGCTGCTGGCGCGCGGACGACGAGTGCGCGGCCGCCTGGCCTGCCGCCCAGACCACCGACGACCACCTCTTCCACTGCTACCACCCGGTGGCGGCGGGAGCGACCGACCTCGAACTGATCCAGGAGCGCGCATGACGTTGACCGGTGTGATCCCTCCGGTGTGCACCCCGATGACCCCCGACTACCAGGTGGACACCGCGTCACTCACCCGGCTGGTCGACCACCTGCTGGAAGGCGGCGTGGACGCGCTGTTCGTGCTCGGCTCGTCGTCGGAGGTCGCCTACCTGGCCGACACCCAGCGCCGGATCGTGCTCGACACCGTGGTGGGACATGTGGCCGGGCAGGTGCCGGTGCTCGCCGGGGTGATCGACATGACGACTCCCCGGGTGCTGGAACACGCCCGGGTGGCGGTGGCGGCGGGTGTGTCGGCCCTGGTGGCGACCGCGCCGTTCTACACCCGCACCCACCCCACCGAGATCGGCACGCATTTCCGGACCCTTGCCGCCGAGAGTGGACTGCCGGTCTACGCCTATGACCTGCCGGTGTCCGTCCACACCAAGCTGAGCGCCGACCTGCTGCTCGAACTGGCCGCCGACGGGGTGCTGGCAGGCGTGAAGGACTCCAGCGGCGACGACGGCGGCCTGCGCCAGGTCATCCTCGGCCGCCGGGCGCCGTTCAGCGTGCTCACCGGCTCGGAGGTGACCGTCGACTGCGCGCTGTGGATGGGCGCCGACGGTGTGGTGCCCGGACTGGGCAACGTCGACCCTCATGGGTACGTCAACCTGGTGAGATCGGCGCGGCAGGGCGACTGGGAGGCCGCCAGGGCGGAGCAGGAGCGCCTGGTCAGGCTCTTCGAGATCGTCCGGGTGGGGGGCGGTCGCATGGGCGGCAGCTCCTCCGGGCTCGGCGCCTTCAAGGCGGCCCTTCACCTGCGCGGCGTCATCGCCCACCCGACCACGGCCCTTCCGCAGGTGCCGCTGAACGCCGACGAGATCGCCGCCGTCGGCAAACACCTGGCCGCCGCCGGCCTGCTGTAACGCGAGCCCTCTGGGCGGGTCCGACGGTTGGCCCGCCCCGCCGCCCGCCGCGCCACCGTCTGCTGGAGCTGGTGAAGATAGAGGCTTTTTCGGTATAACCATTTGGGCGTTCCAGGCGTCCATATATGTATGAGAACGATGCGGATTGCCGTCCTGGTGATGGGTGGCCTGCTGCTGGCGGGCGGCGCCGCGCCCGCGCTGGCGCAGCAGACCCCGGAACGCTGCACGGCGAGTCGGCTCCAGGTACGACTGGACAGGGTGGACCCGGGGGCGGGCAACAGGTACGCGCCGCTCGTGTTCACCAACCAGTCCGGCGCGAGCTGCACGCTGTACGGCTACCCCGGCCTGGTCATGATCGACGGCAAGGGCGACGCGCTGCGCACCCGCGTCCGCAGGGAGGCCGAGGCGGAGCGGGGGCTGACGCTCAAGCCCGGGGCGAGCGCCCGCGCCACCCTGCACTGGACCGCCGTCGAGACCGGCGCCGAGAAGACCTGCCCGACCGCGACGCGCCTCCTGGTGATCCCCCCGGACGAGCGGTCGTACCTGGCGATCGGCTTCCCCGCGGGACGAGTCTGCGACGACGGCCGCCTCGACGTGACGCCGCTCTCCTAGAGAGTTCGCGGATCCTAAGGTGCGGTCAGGGTGAGGAACGGGATGGTCTGGATGGCCTTGAAGCCCCTGGGCGCTGCGAGGTCAGCGGCTTACGCCGTCCGCTGGGCGTTGGAGGAGGCGGAGGTCGGAGCGGCGGGGGAGGCTTTCCCAGTCGCCCTGCGAGGTGACCGCGAACGCGCCCGCCGCGCAGGCCGTGTCCAGGCGCTGCGCGGGGTCGGCTCCGGCGAGCCAGTCGGCGAGCCAGCCGGCCGCGAAGGCGTCCCCTGCGCCCACCGGGTCGACCTCCGTCACCTGGTACGGGCGCGCGCGGCGGGCCTGGCCGTCCGACAGTTCCAGGGCGCCCTCGGCGCCGAACTTGACCAGGACGTGGCGCGGCCCGTGCGCGGCGAGGGCCTCGGCCAGGTCGTCGGCGGTGCCCGCCGTGTCGGTGATCAGGCGGCCCTCCTGCTCGGTCGCGAAGAGCACGTCCACCTCGCCGATGGTGTCGCGCAGCCACGCGCCCGCCTCTTGCGGCGTCCACAGGGCCTTGCGGTAGTTGACGTCGAGCGACACGAGCACCCCGGCCGCCCGCGCCTCGGCGATCGCGTATCGGACGGCTTCGCGGGCGGAGCCGGACAGGGCGGGCGTGATCGCGGACACGTGCAGCACCCGGGCAGCCCTGATCAGGCCGGCGTCGAGGTCGTCGGGCGAGAGCCGGGAGCCGGCGCTGCCCTTGCGGTAGTAGCGGACGTCCACGAGGTCGGCCGTGCGCCTGCCCTTGATCATCAGCCCGGTCGGCGCGTCGGGGTCGGGGATGGCGCGCACGTCCACGCCCTCGCCCAGGAGCGCCGAGCGGATCAGGTCGCCGAACTCGTCGGCCCCCACCCGGCCGATCCAGGCGCAGCTGCCGCCGAGGCGGGCGACGCCGATGGCGACGTTGGACTCGGCGCCGCCGAGCCCCAGGTCGAAGTCGCGGGCGAAACGCATCGGCCCGGTACGGCGGGCGGCGAACAGCGCCATGGTCTCACCGAAGGTCACCAGCTCGGTCATCGGCTCGGGCTTCCCAGCTTTCTGGAGACGCGGGCCGCCGCGCCGGCCACGAGCGGCCCCAGTTCCCGCACCCGCGCGGCCGGAACCCGCGAGGTGAGGCCGGAGACCGAGATGGCGGCGACGACGGCGTCGTTGTGGTTGAAGATCGGCGCGCCGACGCAGCGCACCTCGGGTTCGTTCTCGCGGTCGTCGACCGCGTAGCCGCGCCGCCGGACGGCCGCCAGTTCGGCTCTGAACCGTCGCGGGTCGGTGATGGTGTGCCGGGTCAGCTCGGGCAGCCCGGCACTGATCACCTCTTCGACGTCCTCGTCCGGCTGCCAGGCCAGGATCGCCTTGCCGACCGCGGTGCAGTGGACGGGGCCGCGGCTGCCGATGCGTGAGGCCATGCGGACGTTCGTCTCGTTCTCCACCTTGTCGATGTAGACGACGTGCGGCGGGTCGTAGACGACCAGGTGGACGGTCTCGCGGACCTCGCTCATCAGCCGGTGCGACTCCTCGGCGGCGACCGCCCGCAGGTCGAGCGTGGCGAGGTAGGCCTGGCCGAGCTGGAGCGTGCCGTGGCCGAGCCGGTAGGCCCCGCTCTTCCTGTCGCGTTCGAGCAGCCTGGTCTCGACGAGCGGGACGGTCAGCCTGAGCACGGTGCTCTTGGACACCCCCACCGCCTCGGCGAGCTGGGTGAGCGTCAGCCCGCCCTCGTGTCCGGCGTGGTCGCGGACGTGTTCGAGCACGGTCAGGGCCCGGCGGAGCGAGGCGGACTGGTTGCGTTTGGACACGAGGGAAAAATACGGCCCGCGACGCGTGATGTCACATTCTGCAGCACATCATTGTGCACTGCACAACAGCCTCAGCTCCTGGACGGGTGGCCGAACACCGCTATCTCGTGCTTGTCGCGCGGGGCGAGGAACTCCAGCAGCCTCGTCCCCTCCTCGGCCACCGCGTCCAGGTCGGCGATCGGCTCCCACTGGTGGATGTTGAGGGTCGAGGTGCCCTTGGCGCGGGTCACGGTCCAGTCGCCCGCGGTGAAGCCGTCGACCAGGATGATCCGGGGCATCACGTTGGTGCCCATGAACCCCCGCAGCGCGGTGGCGCCGGTCTCGCTGATCACACGCGACCGGTCGGCGTGGGACAAGAAGAGGTTGTCGAAGTCATACATCAATCGGACGGGCGCCGAAATCTCGGCGGACGGGCGGGAAGCGTCGGGCAAGTCGTAGTGAGTCCGGCCGTCTTCGTCGCGGAAGCGGACCAGCTCCAGGCCCTCCACCACCTCGGCCAGCCGCGTCAGCCCCGACCAGGTCTGCACGTCCCGCACCGTGGCAGGGCCGAAGGCGGCCAGGTAGCGCACCACCAGCTCGGCCGCCGTCATCGGCGGCGCCTCGACGCCCAGCCACGACTCCGCGCTGGTGTGCGCCACGGGCCCGCTGCGCCCCCACAGGCCGCGGGGCGGCACCTGCACGAGCGACACCAGCCAGCGCACGCCCTGCCCCAGCGCGTGCGGATCGTGGGACGGCCAGTGCTCGCCGAGCGCCCGCCCCAGCTCCGCGAAGGTCATCGGACGTTCCTCCAGCAGCGACCGCCCGAGCGCGGCCAGCTCGTCCAGGTCGACGCCCTCCAGCCGCCTGCCGAAGGCACCTTTGGTGCTCCGCTCGGTGACCACCTGCAGCAGCGGCCGCATCGCCAGGCAGTCGCGCCCGCTCACCAGGTGAATCGTGGACCGCTGCAACGCCACGCGGACGACCTGCCGGTTCTCGAGCAGCTCCGAGGCGTCGGCGGCCTTGAAGCCCTCGATGCGGTTCCACAGCCCGGTGTACCAGGTGTGCGGGGTCTGCGCCTGCAACCCGGCCAGACGCTCGACGACGTCCAGGACGGGCAGGTCGGCACGGCGGAGCAGGAACTGCCGGTCGAGGGTGGCCCGGTTGAGGGCCCGGCGGGTGATGAGGGGGTCCATGGGTCAAAGGTAGGGGGTATTGCGGCCGACCTTTGGCCGCGATCGAATGGCCGCGATCGAATGGCTGCGATCGGGTGGCCGCGATCGGATGGCTTCGTCAGCACACCTTGCGGTAGCCGGTTTCGGGGATCAGGCGGTCCCATTCGTCCTGGCTCAGCGGGCCGCCCGCGCGGGCGCACACCTCCGCCGCCGCCAGGGACGGGTCCACCGGGCTCTCCCGCAGGGTGCCGTCGCGTTCGACCCCGCGCAGCCGGGTGCCGTCCTCGCTGAAGGCCAGCCCGGCGGTGTGCGGGCCGACCGGCACCTGGCCGACTTCGCGGAGCGTGGCGGTGTCCCAGAGCGCGATCCGCTCGCCGTCGACCGCCAGCGTGCGGCCGTCGGGGGAGAAGCGCAGCTCGCGCACCGGCTCGGAGCCCGCCGTGAACGAGCCGCGCCGGGTCTGCTCGGCGACGTTCCAGAGCTGGACGCCGCCGTCGGTCAGCCCGGACGCGAGCGTGCGGCCGTCGGGCGCGAAGGCGAGCGCGGTCGGCCCGGGGGCGTTCAGCGGGGTGGACGAGCCGGTGGCCAGGTCGAGCAGCTTGGCCCCGACCGCGAGGGTCCGGCCGTCGGGGCTGAACGCCATGGCCAGGTCCCCCATCCCTTCGTAGGACCTGATGCGGCGGGCGCGGGCGACGTCCCACGTCTCCAGTGTCCTGCCCCGAGCGGTCGCCAGCGTGCCGCCGTCGGGGGAGAGGGCGACGGCCGGGACGTCTCCGCCCGCGTCGATGACGGCCAGCCGCCTGCCGGTGGCGACGTCCCAGATGGTCACCGGATCGCCCGCGACCGCGACGAGCGTGCCCGTCCGGTTCATGGCCAGCTCGCCCGTCGCGGCGATGCGGCCGAGCGGCCGGCGGCGCACCGCGTCGGTGAGCCTGATCGCGCCGCCGACCTCGTCCGCGACCACCCGCCCGTCGGTGGAGAGCGCGGCGGCCCTGGTCTCTTCCTCCTGCCCGGTGGGCAGGCCGGTGGACGGGCTGGTGGGCAGGCCGGTGGACAGTTTCGAGACGTCGAGCGAGACGACGGAGCCGTGGCCGCTCAGGTACCGGAACGCCCGGCCGTCGGAGGAGAACGCGTAGCCGTGCGCGGGGTCGCGGAGCGGGAAGGTGCCGAGCAGCCGCTGATCGGCGACCTGCCACAGGCCGACGGTGCCGGCCGCGGGTACGGCCAGGAGGCGGCCGTCGGGGCTGAAGACCGGCGTGTCAGCCGGCCCCTTCGTGTCGATCCGCTTGACGGCTCCCTCGGTGACCGGCTCGGTGACCAGTGTGGTGCCGTCGCGACCCCCGATCGCCAGCACGCCGCCGTCGGAGGTGAAGGCCAGGGCCGGGGCGGCGGCGTCCTCGCCGGAAGGCGGCGCGACGCGTACGGTGCGGACCTTGGCGCGGGCGCGGACGTCCCACACCTCGACCCGCCCGGTCAGGTCCGAGGTCGCGGCCCTGCGACCGTCGCGGGACAGGGCGGCCCTGCTGTCGGTCACCTGGAACACCTGCCTGCCCGCCGCGTACAGGGTGGTCCTGTTGCCGCTGGTGAGGAGGAAGGCGGCATCGGTGGCGGGTTGCGCCGTCGTGACCGTCACCTGCCTGCCGTCCTGGGTCTCGGCGTGCTTGGCGTCGTCGCTGAGGGCCGTGGTGCCCTGCGGGAGGGGGCGGGTGGAGGTCTGGCGTCCGGTTCTGACGTCCCAGGTGGTGATCGTGCCGTCCACCCATCTGGTCAGGGTGTCGTCGGTGAGCCGGTAGTCGGCCTGCGGGGTCGCGGCGGAGTCGGTGAACACGCCCAGCTCCGGCTGGACCAGCGACGCCTGCAGCGCCGCCCTGGCCTCGAACACCGGTGAGAGCTTCCAGGCCGCCACGCTGAGGCGCATCGCGGCCTGCGGGTCCTTCGTGCGCAGGGCCTCCGCACGGGCCGCCACCAGGCGGGCGTTGGTCCGGGTGAGCTGGTCGCCCAGGTCTCCGTGCCCCCGGAAGGCGACCGCCGACATCGTGACCGCCACCGCGACCAGCGCCGCGATCAGGGCCACGACCGGGGCGCGGGCCGGGCGGCGGGCGACCAGGGCGGCGCCGGCGTCGAGGAAGTCGCGCTCCAGCGGGTCGAGCCGCAGGTGGCGGCGCCGGGTCGCGGCCCAGCCGACCGCCGTCTCCAGCGTGCGCCCCCGGTACAGCAGCGCCCTCTCTCGGCGGCGTGCCGTCCAGCGGCGCCCGAGCGCGCGCGGCGTCCAGCGCCGTGCGGGGGCGTGCGGTGCCGGGCCCAGATGGTCGGTGCGGTGGTCGGCGCGGTGGGCGGCCCAGCGGTGGGCGGCTTCGCGTAGTTCGCGGTACACGGCCAGGCCCTCGCGCTCGTCGGCGACCCAGCCGCGCAGCCGGGGCCAGGCGCGGAAGAGCGCGGCGCTGGCAGGGGCGATGCCGTCGTCGCTGACCGCCACCAGCTTGCCGATCTCCGTCTGCGTGGGCGCGACCCGTACGCTCCGCCGTACCAGCAGGCCGGCTTCGGTGAGGCGGGCGAGCACGCCGTGCTCGTCGTCGTGCGGGGTCTCGCCGCCGTACATGCGCAGCAGCAGGCCGGGCAGCTCTTCCTGCTGGCGTGGCGTGAGTGTCGCGTAGGCCGCCTCCGCCACCTCCCCGAGCGGGCGCGGACAGCAGAGCCCGTCGATCGGTAGGGCGGGAGCCGGAGAGATCTGTTGAGACAGGGCGTCGCTCGTGGGACGGTCCGCCGGGGCCTTGGCCAGGGCCTGGGCGACCAGGGGGCGGAGTGCGGGCGGCAGCGGGTCCAGGTCCGGTTCGGCGGTCAGGAGGCGGTGCATGAGGCCGCCCAGGCTCTCGCCGGTGAACGGGTCGCGGCCGGTCGCCGCGTACAGGACGACCGCGCCCCAGGCGAACACGTCGGCCGCGGGCCCCGGCTGCTGGCCCGTGAACACTTCGGGAGCGACGTAGGTGCGCGTGCCGTCGACGCTGCCCGTGGCGCCGCAGTCGACCACCTTGGCGCCGTCGGCGGCCAGCAGGACGTTCTCCGGTTTCAGGTCGCGGTGCGACAGGCCCGCTTCGTGCAGCGCGGCGAGCGCCGACGCCAGCGCGCCCGCCAGGGCGGTCAGTTCGTCCCCGGGGTACGGGCCGCGCCGCGCCACCGCGTGCCGCAGGTCGAACCCCTCGATGAACTCGCTCACGACGTACGGCACGCCCTCGTCGCGCCCGGACGCCAGCACCCGCGCCAGATGCGGGGACGTCACCCACCCGGCCGCCTCGGTGAGCGTGATCTCGCCGCGCGGCACCTTGACCGCGTACCGGTCGCCGTCGTCGTCGTAGGCCTCGTAGACGACGCTCCGGCCGCCCGCGCCGAGCCGACCGGCCAGCCAGTAGCCGCCAAGCTGCTCCGGATCTCCGGGCACCAGACGCGTCGTCACTGATGCTTAGATGCGCGAAACAGTGGATCGGTTCTGCCCGGTACCATGCCTGGGCCAAACGCCACAGGCCCCCCGCGCGCCTCGGGGGACCCGCGGCGTCATGATCATTATGCCAGGCTCTCCGATCTTGAGAGCCACTCGGTGCGCAGCACCGCCATGCTGACCGCGTCGTGCCACTCGCCGTCCCAGAGCAGCGCGTCGCGATGCACGCCCTCCTCGACGAAGCCGATCTTCTTGTACACGTGCCTGGCCCGCTCGTTGAAGGCGTACACCTCCAGGCTGACGCGGTGCAGTGGGGTGGCGGCGAAGACGTGGTCCAGCACCAGCGTGATCGCCTCCGTGCCGTACCCCTTGCCGAACGCCCGTGGCCCGATCAGCGCGATGCGCAGGTTGCACGCCAGGTTGCCCTCGTCGAGCTCGTTCAGGACGATCTCGCCTACGTACCCGTCGTCCGCGATGATCGCCAGGTCGAGCCGGTCGGCGTGCTCGCCCCTGGTGGCGTACCACGCACGGCAGACCTCCGCGTCAGGCTCGCCGTGCGAGCCGGTCAGCCGTTGCACCTCGCTGTCGCTGACCAGCTCGTACAGGCCTTCGGTGTGCTCGGGGCCGGCCGGGAGGAGCGTCACGCGCTCGCCGGTGAGCGTGGGTTTGTGATCGAACATCGTCCCTGGCTATCAGTCGTGATCGGACGCGGGCAACCGCATTTCGCGCGCCAGGCGGCGGCGGGTTTGTTTCTCGAGGTGTGGATAGAGGTTCTTCACGCCAAGGAGGTAAAAGAGATGACCTTCGCCGGAAGCATCATCCTCATCATGCTCGGCGCGATCCTCACCCGGGCCGTCGAGTTCGATCTCGCCGGCCTCGACATCAACGTCGTCGGCGTCATCCTCATGCTCGGCGGAGTGATGGGCCTGCTGTTCGGCATCTTCCGGATCAGCGTGACCCGCCGGGCCGTCGGCCCCATCGACGAGCCGGTGCACCGTCGCGAGATCTACGAGGAGCCGGAGACGCGCAGGACCACGGTCTACGAGGAGCGTCGCCGCTACGACGAACCGCCGCTGTAGGAGGTGTACCCACATGCCGGGGATCCAGGAACTGCCGGAAACCATCAGGCGCTCGCCGAAGAAGGCGCGCGACACGTGGGTCAAGGCGCACGACTCCGCCGTCGAGACGTACGGCGAGGGGCGCCGTGCCCACATGACGGCGTTCGCCGCCATGAAGCACTCCTTCGAGAAGGTCGGCGACCACTGGGAGCCCAAGCCCAAGAAGGGCCCGCCCGCCAAGGCCACGGTCCCTCGCCCGCGCGGTACGGCCGAGGGCGTCAGCGCGACCGCCAGCAAGGAGCATCTGATGAAGGTGGCCGCCGGCCTCGACGTGCACGGCCGGTCCAAGATGACCAAGGAGGAGCTGGTCAACGCCATCAAGAAGGCCAACCGGCGGGCGAGCGCCAAGGCCCGCCGCTGACCCGCTCGCTCACAGCAGCCGCTTGACCGCCTCGGCGATCGCCTGGCGGTCAATGCGGGCGTCCGCGAGCTGCTGCTCGGGCGTCGCGGATCCCGGCAGGTCGCGTACGGCCAGCTTCACCATCCGCGGCCCGAGCTCGCTGACGGCGTCGCTCACCGCGTCGCCCAGCCCGCCCTCGGGCCGGTGGTCCTCGACGATGATCAGGTTGCCCGTGGTGGTGGCCGCCTCCGCCAGGACCGCCGCGTCTATGGGCTTGACCGAGTACATGTCCACCACGCCGACCGGGACACCCGAGTCGGCCAGCTCGTCGGCCGCCGCGAGCGCCTCGTGCACGCTCACTCCGGCGGCCAGGATGGTCGCCCGGTCGTCCGGCGACTGGCGCAGCACGCGCGAGCCGCCTACGGGGAACCGCTCGCCGGGCTGGTAGATCACGGGGGTGGCGCCGCGCGTGGTCCGTAGGTACGACACTCCGGACAACTCGGCCATCTCGGTCGTCAGCGCGGCGGCCTGGTTGGCGTCGCACGGATACAGCACGGTGCTGCCGTACACCGCCCTGAGCATGGCCAGGTCCTCCAGCCCCATCTGGGACGGGCCGTCCTCGCCGATCGACACCCCGGCGTGCGAGCCGACGAGCCTGATCGACGCCCCGCTCACCCCGGCCATCCTGATGAAGTCGTAGGCCCTGGTCAGGAAGGCGGCGAAGGTGACGGCGTACGGCACCCAGCCGCGCACCTGCATGCCGATCGCGGCGGCGACGAGCTGCTGCTCGGCGATGTACATCTCGAAGAACCGCTCGGGGAAGGCCTTGGCGAACTCCTCGGTCCTGGTCGAGTCGGCCACCTCGCCGTCGAGCGCCACGACGTCGCCGCGGGCCGCGCCCAGCGCCGCCAGCGCGTCGCCGAACGCCGACCTGGTGGCGACCGCGTCGCCGACCTTGTACTCGGGCAGCGTCAGCGTCCCGGACGGGTACCGGAGCGGCGTGGCCTTGGGCGGCGGCTGCACCTCAACTGTGAGGTCCCTGACGCCGCCCAGCTCGTCGACGGCCTTGCCGGGGTCCTTGAGCGGCTTGCCGTGCGCGCCCTCCCTGTTCTCCACCTCCAGGACGCCCTCGCCCTTGCGGGTCTTGGCCAGGATCACCGTCGGCCGCCTGCGCGTGTTCTGGGCGTCGTTCAGCGCGTAGTCGATCTGGCCGGGGTCGTGGCCGTCGATCTCGATCGTGTGCCAGCCGAACGCGCCGAACCTGCGGGCGTACGCACCGGTGTCCCAGCCGTGCCGGGTGGGGCCGTGCTGGCCCAGCCTGTTGACGTCCACGATCGCGGTGAGGTTGGCCAGGCCCTCGCAGCCCGCGTGCTCGGCGGCCTCCCAGATGGAGCCCTCGGCCAGCTCGCTGTCGCCGCACAGCACCCACACCCGGTACGGCAGCCGCTCCAACCTGCCGGCCAGCGCCTCACCCACGCCGACGGGCAGCCCCTGGCCGAGCGAGCCGGTGGCGACGTCCACCCACGGCAGCCGCGGGGTGGGGTGGCCCTCCAGGCGGCTGCCCCGCTTCCTGAAGGTCAGCAGTTCCTCGTCGGTGATGGCGCCGGCCGCCTTGTAGAGCGCGTACAGCAGCGGCGAGGCGTGCCCCTTGGAGAAGATCAGGTGGTCGTTGGCCGGGTTGTCCGGATGGTCGAAGTCGTAGCGCAGATGGTGGGCGAACAGCACGGCCATGAGATCAGCGGCGGACATGGACGAGGTCGGATGGCCGGATCCGGCGGCGGCGGAACTCCGCACCGAGTCGACGCGGAGCTGGGCGGCCAGGTCGGTCAGGAACTGTAGGTCGCGTTCAGACATCAGGTCCTCCTCGTGGTTCCCCGCCGCCTACCCCGAGGTGGGCCGCCTAACGCTGCCGGGGCGGGCGCAGCGCCGCGGTGATGTCCGGTGTCAACCCGCCTCTCCGATGCCGCGTTCCTTCTGCCGTCGCACGGCCAGCACGATGTCCACGCCGACGACCACGGCCAGGATCACGGCGATCCCCGTCATCACCCAGGCTCCCGCGATGAGGCCGAGAACCGCGAACGCGAACAGGAAGATCAGCATGAACGCGCCCACCAGGATGTGGACGACGTCACGCGGTGTCGCCGGAACCATGGGCTTGCCTGTGGCCGAGCGCTGCTCCCAATCGTCATCTTCGGTCATGAGCCTCACCTGCCCCTGAGGTTTGGCCCCTAACGTCGGGGGTACCGGCAGGCGACATGCCGTTTGGGTGATTCGTCCCCGGGCATGCGGCGACTGGAGAAGGAGGCGACGATGGAAGCTCCGCAGTACGTCGCGGCCCGCGTCCAGCAGGCGCTGGCCGAGGACGAGCGTACGTGCGAGCTCGGCATCCGCGTGGACATCAGGGGAGACCAGCTCTTCCTGCGCGGCCAGGTGAGCGGGGCCGAGCACCGCGACCGGCTGGGAGAAGTGGCGCACGAGGTCGCCCCCGGCCTGCGCCTGCACAACGAGATCAGGATCGTGGACGTCACCGAGCCGGGAGAGGATGAGCATCTTGACTGACCTGCACATCGCGGCAGTGGGCGACATCCACCTGGGTGAGGAGGTCAGGGGCAGGTACCGGGAACGGCTGAAAGGCATCGAGCACCGCGCCGACGTGCTGATGCTGGCGGGTGACCTGACCCGGCACGGCACGTTGGAAGAGTGCCACCTGGTCGCGGACGAGTTCCGCGACCTGCCCGTGCCCGTCGTCGCCGTCCTCGGCAACCACGACTACCACTCCGACCGGCAGGACGACATGGCCGCCGCGCTGCGCGACGCCGGGGTCACCGTCCTCGACGACGAGGGGACCGTCATCAGCTGCGGCGACACCAAGCTCGGCGTGGCCGGCGGCAAGGGCTTCGGCGGCGGGTTCGCCGGCAAGTCCGCGAGCGAGTTCGGCGAGCGGGAGATCAAGAACTTCGTCGCGCACACCAGGGCCATCGCCGAATCGTGGAAGCTGGCGCTGAAGAACCTCCAGACCGAGCGGCGGGTCGTGCTGTCGCACTACTCCCCGATCAAGGAGACGCTGGAGGGCGAGCCGCTGGAGATCTACCCGTTCCTCGGCAGCTACCTGCTGGCCGAGGCGGTCGACACCATCGGCGCCGACCTGTTCCTGCACGGGCACGCGCACAAGGGCACCGAGAAGGGCATGACCCCGGGCGGCATCAGGGTGCGCAACGTCGCCCTGCCCGTCCTCGGCCGGGCGTACGGCATGTACTGCCTCGACGGCGTCGACTGACAGCCGCCACGCGGACGGCTACCGCCGGCTGGAGGGGCGCAGCCCGTCGATGCTGAAGGACAGCAGGCGCTCGCCCTGTGCGGCGGATGTCTGTTCCCCGGCCCACGCGACGGCGTTGATCAGGGCGTACAGGTCTGAGGCGGTGGCGTCGCCGCGTACCGTTCCGGCGGCCTGCGCGCGCTCGAGCAGTTGCTCGCCGGCTGTGAGCACCGCTTGGCAGGCGGCGTGCAGCTCCGAGGTCTCATCTTCGATGCTGCGCAGCAGCGACGCGGCGAGCCCTCGATACATCGTGGTGTGCGCTACCGCCGCCCGTGCCCAGATGACCAGCGCCTCGTGCGCGGACGGATGGTCGAGGAGATCGCGGGCCGTGCCGGACAGCGCCTGCATGCGGTCGCGCATCAACGCCTCCAGCAGAGCCTGCCGGTTGGGGAAGTGGCTGTAGAGCGTGCCGTTGGCCACTCCCGCCCGCCGGGCGATGTCCTCCAGCGAGGCCTCCACGCCGTGCGCGGTGAAGACCGTCGCCGCTTCGGCGAGCAGTCGTTCGTAGTTGCGGCGCGCGTCGGCGCGCATCCGCCGCTGCGGCGCCGGGCCGGTGGTCGTCATTCGGGCGCTCCCCGGGTTGCTAAGTTGAGACTGTCTCAATATATTTCTTGAGACTGTCTCAGCTTACTGTCGCCGTCCGACGAAGGGACCCTTGTGACCATCGCCGACAACCCCATCCTCGTCACCGGTGTGACCGGACGCCAAGGCGGCGCCACCGCCGTCCAGCTCCTGGCCAACGGCTGGCCGGTGCGTGCCCTCGTCCGCGATCCTCACGCTCCGTCCGCCCGGGCACTCAAGGAGCGGGGCGCCGAACTCCGCGTCGGAGACCTCGACGATCCCGGCTCGCTCGCTGCGGCCGCCGCCGGCGCTCACGGCATCTTCGGCGTCACACCGGACGACCACGACCTCGACCGTGAGGTCCGCCGCGGCCGCAACCTCGCCGACGCCGGCGCGGCCGCCGGCATCTCCCACTTCGTGTTCGCCTCGGTCGGCGGCGCCGACAGAGGAACCGGCATCCCCTACTGGGAGAGCAAATGGCAGATCGAGCAGCACATACGTGCGCTCGGCCTGCCCGCCACGATCCTGCGGCCGGTCCGATTCATGGAAAACCACACCATCCCCGGACTGCCCCTCGGCGGAATCGTCGACGGCGAGCTCAGGCACCTCTTCGACCCGGAAACCCCGGTGCAGCTGATCGCCGTCACAGACATCGGCGCCTTCGCCCACCTCGCCTTCGCCCACCCACAGGACCATGTCGGCCAGGCGATCGAGATCGCAGGCGACGAGCTGACCCCCAGCCGGACAGTGGAACTCATCAGCCGCAGCCTCGGACGCGAGATCACCTACCGGCAGGTCTCCGTCGACGGTGCCGGCCTGGGCCCGGACGCCCAACGTGTGTTCACGGACGAGCGCGGTCTCTGGCGAGCGGACATCGCCGCGTTGCGAGAACGCCATCCCGGCCTGCTGGACTTCCCGTCCTGGCTCCACCAGGGCGGCGTCGAGATGATCCGGGCCATGCTCACCGGCAGGCCGCGCGTTCAGGCTCTCGGCTGAACCGCCGCCGGCCCGTCGGCGCCCCACCTGACCAGGGTGCCGACGTGGCCGGCCTGGGCGCCGCTGCGCGCATCGATGCTGAAAGCGCCGAACAGCGTGGTGGTCTCGAGCGAGCACGCCGCCGACCACAGCCGTGAGCGTTCGGTGCTGCCGGCGAGCTCGGCGCAGTCGACGGCGATCGCCGCCGCGGCGACCGCCTGAGTCGCCAGATAGTCCGGAATCTGCCCGGAGCGCGCCTGGTACGCGGCGACGAAGTCGGACTCGCCGATCCCGATCTCGGCCTCGCCGCCGCCACCGGGGAACCACTGGCCCACGCCGTAGATCCCGGCGGGGTGATCGACGGCCTGGCCGAACTCCCGCACACCCGCGGCCACGGCACACCTCGCCCCCGGCGGGTTCGGCGCGGCCAGGCTGCGCCTGACCACCTCGACGTCCTCCTCGAACGAGCCGGCGCAGAACAGGTTCCAGCTTCCCTCTCCCGAAAGGTCATCACCCGGGCCGAGCCGGACAGTGGGAACGCCGAGAGAACGCGCGACCCCCTCGGCCCCCGCGGCGACCTGCCGTCCGAAACTGCCCTTGCCCTGGACGATCACGAGGAGCCGCACCCCGGCGACAGCGGTGATGTGCCGGACGAACGGCTCCGCGTACCGGCTCGCTGGCGTGGGCACCGACACGACGTACCCGGGGTGGGCCGCCTGCACGTCGTCACCCGATCCGCCGTGGTTCCACACGAGCCGGTCGAGAGCCGCCGCGACCCTGCCCGCCCTCCTCATGAGCCGCGTCGAGTACGGGCCGAGCAGCACGTCGCACCGGCTGGCCAACCGGCGAAGCGCCGCCTCCAGCACCACGGGGTCGCTCCGGTCGTCCTCGATGATCACTTCGACGGCGCCGTGCCACTCCCGCCAGACGTCGAGCCCCAGCCGAGCCTGCCTGCCGAAGCGCGCATACTCGCCGGACAGGGAGAGACAGGCTCCAACCCGGAGCCGCTCGATGCCGTCGGTCATCGCATCTCATTGTGTCACCTGGTGAAATGACAGCTCATAGACGCGGTCGGCCGCCGGGCCTCCGAACCGAGCAGACCTTCTTCGGTGTGCCCAGCGTGAGTGTCTTGTCCCGGCTGCGTGGTAGTAGGGGTTCTGTCAGCTGATCCAGCGCGCCGGCTGGCCGGTCAGGCGTGCGATGGTCTCGAAGTCACCGTCCGCATGCAGCAAGGTCAGCTTGTGATGTTGCGCCGTCACCGCCAAGAGGAGGGCGACGGGTGAGGCGCTCTGATGCCACCCTTTGTCGGCGAGTTCGCGCTGCAACGCGCTTGTCTCATCCCAAGCCGGCTCGGGGATGACGTAACAGGGAAAAGTCTCATGGAGGAGATTGTCGGCTTCGTAGAAGGCCGGGCGGCCGCCGACGGCGCGGAGGTACTCCTGACGGACCGGCTCGCAGATTCCGACAAGCCCAGCGGAGACTGTCTGATCCCATTCCGCGCCGACTTGGCCACGGTAGAAGCGGACGAGAGCGCTGGTATCGATGAGATAGAGCTCTGTCACGCCACAGCCTGCTGACCGCCGTCGCCCTTCTCGAGGATTGAGAAGTCGATCTCTCCTTCGGCCACCATCTCGCGCATGCGAGCCACAGCCGCTGCCCGTCGGCGTCGGTCGACGATCTCCCGTAGGGCGGCGTTGACTGTGTCCTTCTTGGACGAGGTGCCGAGCAACTTCGCCGCCTCGGCCAGGGCTTCGTCATCGAGGTCGATCAATGTCTTGGTCATGATGTCGCCCCATCTGTATATATGAATCCGGGTCAGTATATACGAGAGCCTGCGCCCGTTCTCAGAACTGCCTGGGGTCGGTGAGTGAGCGGCCAAGCGTATTCGCCGTCGGCTGGCGCACCTCGTCGAGCTGGACCTGGCCTGGCGGGCGGGCAACGACAACCCCGCGCTGCTCCCTCTCGTAGGCGTCGTACGACGCCTATTCGGCGATCGTGCGGGTAGCCCGATCCCATGAGCAGCCACGGGCACGAAGTCACCGACGCGATCCTCGACACGCTCACGAGGGCCAGCTCCGCGCTGAAGGACGCCGGGGTGAAGTTCGCGCTTGCCGGGGGGTGCGCCGCCTACGCCAGAGGCGCCGCCCCGTCGCTGCACGACGTGGACTTCGTGCTCTCCGAGCAAGACGTGCCCGCCGCGCTGGAGGCGCTGCGCGCGATCGGCTTCAAGACCGCCAAGCCGCCGGAGGACTGGCTGGTCAAGGCGTACGACGACGGACGCCTGGTGGACCTGATCTTCCGGGTCTCCGACAGCCCGGTCTCCGACGAGCTGCTGGGCAGGGCCGAGCCGATGAAGGCGGCGTCCGTGATCGTGCCCGTGCTGGAGGCGACCGACCTGGTCATCTCGTGGCTGATGCCGCTGTCGGAGCACGCCTGCGACTACGGGGCGCTGCTGTCGCAGGTGCGGGCGCTGCGCGAGCAGGTCAACTGGCCGAGGGTGGCCGCGGTGACCGCCGACTCGCCGTACGCGACCACCTTCCTGACGCTGCTCGAACGGCTGGCCGTGCTGGAGTCACCGGTCAAGCCCAGCGGCGACCCGAGGTGGCCGTGACGTTCGACGTCACACTGAGTGATCGCTCGCGCGGGCGCCCGACACCTGGGAGGAGCTGCTGCTCGGCGGGGTCGCCCGCAAGCGGTGACCAGCGGTGACTAGCCTCGGCGGGTCGCCGAGCTGACGCGCTTGAGGATGCGGTCCCACTCGGTGCCGAACGGGTTGTCCTGGACGAGGTAGGTCCAGGTCGCCGTGGGACGGCTCAGGTCGGGCTCGGGGGCCTCGAACGACTCGACGGCGCGGCGCTCGATCTCGGCCTGCAACGTCTTGTACTCGGCCACCGCCTCCCGGTGGAACTCGTCGATCGGGCTCATCCGGCCGAGCGCCCGCAAGTGGATGCCCTCGCGCAGGTCCGTCAGGAACGCCAGGTGCTCGGTCCAGCACCGGTCGATCGCGTGCAGCACGATCTGCCTGGCCGTCTCGTCCCTGGTGTCCTCCGGCAGCGCGTTCCAGCGCTCGGGGTCGGCCTCGGCCAGCGCCTTGGCCGCCGCGTCGCCGTGCAGGACCTTGTCGCGCCACTCCAGGATGAGCTCGCGCTGGTGCTCCAGCAGCCGCGTGTAGCGCCAGGTGTTGCGGTGGATCTCCAAGTTGACGCCCTCGGCGACGCGCTGGGCGTGGCCCACCAGGTAGGCGCCGCGGCGGTGGCGCACCACGCCGTCGGCGTCGGCCGCAGGGGGGCGCTCGTCCGGGACGAACTGGGTGATGAGGTCGTCCTGCGTGCTGACGAAGAAGACCGAGCCGCCGGGGTCGCCCTGGCGGCCCGCCCGGCCGCGGAGCTGGTCGTCGAGGCGGCTGCTCGCGTGGCGGCCCGAGCCGATCACGTACAGGCCGCCCAGCTCGGCCACGCCGTCGCCGAGGCGGATGTCGGTGCCGCGGCCCGCCATCTGGGTGGAGACGGTGATCGCGCCGCGCTCGCCCGCCCTGGCGATGATGGCGGCCTCCTCGGCGTCGTTCTTGGCGTTCAGCACCACCGGCTCCAGGCCGCGACGCTGGAGGAGCATGGCCAGGTTCTCCGACTCGGCGACGTCCAGGGTGCCGATCAGGATGGGTCTGCCGGTCTCGTGGACCGCCTGGATCTCCTCGACCAGGGCGGCGTCCTTGTCGGGGACCGTGGGGTAGATCCGGTCCGGCTCGTCCTCCCGCACGCAGGGCCTGTTGGACGGGATCACCGCGACCTTCAGGCTGTAGAACTCGCCGAGCTGCTCGCTGACGGCGACGGCCGTACCGGTCATGCCGGAAATCTGCGGATAGCGGCGGATGAGGCCCTGGATGGTGATCGAGTCCAGGATCTCGCCCTTCTCGCTCGGCGGCAGCGCCTCCTTGGCCTCCACGGCCGCCTGCAGGCCGTCGGGCCAGCGCTGCAGCAGCGCCACCCGGCCGCGCGAGGGGTTGATCAGCTGGACGGCGCCGTCGCGCACGATGTAGTCGACGTCGCGGGTGAGCAGGGCGTGCGCGTGCAGCGCCAGGTTCAGCTCGATCAGCGTGTTGGGCTCCTGCTCGTCGTAGAGCTCGACGCCGAGCAGGCTCTCCACGCTGTCGGCGCCCTTGGGGGTCAGGTAGACGTTGCGCGCCTGCTCGTCGATCTCGTAGTGGTAGCCCCTGACGAGCTGCCTGACCAGCGCCGCCATCTCCGGCACCGCGCTGCCCGCGTCGGCCGCCCCGGCCATGACCAGCGGCACCCTGGCCTCGTCGACGAGGACCGAGTCGGCCTCGTCGATCAGCGCCACCTCGGGCGCCGGGACGATGATCTCGCCCGGGCCGGTGCGCAGCCGGTCGCGCAGCACGTCGAACCCGATCTCGCTGACCGGCCCGTACGTGACGTCCTTCGCGTACGCCTCGCGCCGCTCGTCGGGCGTGGAGTTCTGCCCGATCCACCCCACGCTGACGCCCATCGCGTCGTAGAACGGGCCCATCCACTCCGCGTCGCGCCTGGCCAGGTAGTCGTTGACGGACATCACGTGGACCCGCTTGCCCTGCAACGCGTACCCCGCCGCGGCCATCGCGCCGGCCAGCGTCTTGCCCTCGCCGGTGGCCATCTCCGCCACCTGCCCGTCGAGCAGCGCCAGCGTGCCGAGCAGCTGCACGTCGTACGGGCGGAGCCCGAGGGTCCTGTCGGCGGCCTCGCGGGCGATGGCGCAGAACTCGGCCAGGTCGTCCATGCCCGGGGTCGGCAGCTCGTCGAGCGCGCCGATCCGGTCCGCGCGGCTGTTCGCCGCCTTGACGACCTTCTGGTACGGACTCAGGCTCACGCCTCCTGGACGATCCAGCAGGTTCCTGAAGATTCCGGAAATCGAGGCCACAGTTCCTCCAACGCGCGCTCTGTCTGCACCGTTCCCGCCCGGGGCGAGGGGCGGAGCGACGGTACGGCAAGCGTCGCCGTACCGGACCCTAACCCATACGACGTCCCGAACCGCCACTCCGCTCCCGTCAGGTGTTACGGGCGTTCGCGGCCAGCGCTGGCCAGCACCGTCACGGCGGCGAGCAGCAGCGCACACCCGGACCACGCGAGCGGGGTCAGCCGCTCGCCCAGGAGCGTGACGCCGAGCACGGCCGCCCCCACCGCCTCGCCCAGCGAGATGATCGAGACGGTGGTGGCGCTGAGCGCCGTCAGCGCGCGGAAGAACAGCCCGTACGCCAGCGCGGTCGGCACCGCGCCGAGATAGACCAGCAGGGCCAGCGACGGCAGGTTCACCGCGGGCAGCACCCCGTCGGCCAGCGCGAACGGCGCCAGGCAGCACGCGCCCACGACGAATCCGCCGATGGCCGTGCCTTCGGGATCGTCCCGGTGCCGCCGCGAGTGCAGCGTCACGCCCGCGTACCCGGCGGCGGAGAGCAACGCGAACCCGACGCCCGCCAGCTGGCCCTGCCGCACGCCGCCCAGCGCGGACTCGCCGGTGAGCAGCAGCAGCCCGGCCAGCGCCGTGACGAGCGCGGCCAGCCCGAGCCGCTCCAGCCGCTCGCGCAGCAGGAAGCGGCTGCCGAGCGCCGTGAGCACCGGGGTGGCGCCCATCGTCACCACGGTCGCGATCGCCACCCCCGAGCGCGCGATGGCGACGAAGTAGGCGGTCTGGTAGACGGCCATGCCGACTCCGAGGAGGAGAAGGCGGGGGAGCGCGGCCGGCGCCCAGCGGCTGATGGCCGCGCCGGGCCGGTTCACCGAGTCGGCGGCCGGACGCCGCCAGGCCGCCAGGCGGCTGATGGCGAGGAGGAAGACGGCGCCCAGGAGGTAGCGCCAGAGGGACACGCCGACGGGGCCGAGGCCCCCGGACTGGAACAGGAGCGCGCCCGCGGCGCCCCCGGTGCCCCAGGCGGCAGCGGCCACGCAGACGTAGAGCGCGCCGCGCCGCGCGGAAACGTGGGTCATGACAGATCTCTCCGGAGTGGAGTGGTCGGAATGGGCCCGTACGCGGGCAGCGACCACCCCCGGATCTGTCAGACCCGGAAATTTCAGGGAATGCCGCCCGCTAGTGGGCGGGCGGCGGGGAGCAGATCAGACGTCGCGTCACCCGGTCAGCCTAGTCGAAACGGCCGCGCCGTACCTGACAGAGGATGGCAGGTATGCGTGGAAGGCTCTGTGTCATGACAACGAAGGCGAAGCTCCTGGCCGTCACCATCGACTGCGCGGAGCCCAAGAAGCTGGCCGAGTTCTACCACCAGGTCACCGGCCTGGACATCCAGTACTCCGAGGACGAGTACGCCGCCGTGGGCGACGGCACCACGAACATCTACTTCGGCCGCCTGCCCGGCAGGAAGCCCGTCGTGTGGCCGAGCGACGACAAGCAGTTCCACCTCGACTTCCGGGTGCCGGACGTGGAGAAGGCCGTCGAGGAGTACATCGCGCTCGGCGCGACCCGGCCCGACTTCCAGCCGGGCATCACGGACGGCCGCGTCGGCTGGGTCGTCCTGCAGGACCCGGAAGGCCACGTGTTCTGCGTCTGCCCCGAGAAGTCGTGAGCGTCGAGGTGATGTAGCTCCAAAGTCGTGGGGGATTGATGAGCCGAAAGGATGATTCGACGGCAATCGTTCCCCCATAAGCTTGAGCAATGCTCTTGGAAGGATCCACGCCCCTGCGCGGGCCACGATGACCTGGTTCGGCCTCCTGATCGCACTGGCGGGGGCGTTCGGATACGCGCTCGGCGCGGCACTGCAGCAGTACGAGGCCGTGGCCGAGGGAGCCTCGCTCAGACTGGTGAGACGCCCCCGATGGTGGATCGGGGGCATCATCGGGTTCACCGGGGCGTGCCTGCACGCCGTGGCGCTCAGCTTCGCGCCGCTCGTCGCGGTGCAGCCGATCAGCGTCGCCACGCTGGTGTTCGCGGTGCCGCTGGCCGCGCTGATGCACGGGCGCAGGCCGCACAAGGGTGAGATCTTCGGCTCGATCGCGGTGGCCGTGGGGCTGCTCTGGCTCACGCTCCTGGTGCCGGAGCACAAGGTGACCCCGCATCTCGGCAACGGCGCCGCCATCGGGTTCATCGCCGTGATCGGGGTCGTGGTGCTGGTCACGCGGCTCCTCGCGAACCGGGCCGGCGGCCCGACCAAGGCGCTGCTCCTGTCGGTGGGGGCGGGGGCGGTGACCGCGAGCGTGTCGACGTTCGTCCGCGTGGTCGGCGGCGGCATGGAGGGCGACTGGAGCCGGTTGCTGCACTGGTTCACCCTCGCCGTGCCGGTGCTCCTGGTCTGCGCGGTGGTGCTGCTGCAACACTCGTACGCGGTCGGGTACTTCGGCATCGCCTACGCGGGCGTGCAGGTCGTGGACCCGATCACATCCGTCCTCGCTGGGGCGCTGCTGCTCGGCGAGGCGCTGCCGACGAGCCCGTCCACCGCGATCCCCGCCGTCCTCGCGGGCGCTCTGACCATCGGCGGGACGATCACACTCGGGCGGCTGGCCCCTGACCACTCCCGGGCCGCACCGGTGGACGCCAGCTCAGCGTCTCGTCCATTGACCGCAACATCAGATCTGAACTGAGCCTCCCGGCCATCGCCATCCCGAAGTCGCGCAGCCGCACCGCGACCGGGTTGCGGATCTTGGTCGCCCTGCAGATCGACATCCCCCTGCGCACGATCTTCGACGTCCGTTCCAGGCGGGCCTCGGTGTAGGCGGCCAGGTCCCCTCCGGCGATGTGCGCGAGCACGACGGCGTCCTCGATCGCCTGGCAGGCGCCCTGCCCCAGGTTCGGCGTCATCGGGTGGGCCGCGTCTCCCAGCAGCGCCACCCTGCCCTGGTGAAAGGCCGGCAGCGGCGTGTCGACGTAGTAGACGTCGTTGCGCAGGATCCGCCCGGGCTCCGAGGCTCGCAGCAGCTCGGGGATCGGGCTGTGCCAGTCGCCGAACCTGCGCAGCAGCTCCTCGCGCTCGTCGCCGAGTGTGGCCCCGGCGGGCAGCACGTCCGTGGCGTAGAAGTAGACGATGTCGTCGGCGAGCTGGTGGACGCCGAACACCTTGCCCCGGCCCCAGCTCTCCTGGCTCTGGACGGCCGGACCCGGCCACGGGACGAGCCCCCGCCACGCCGTCACCCCCGAGTAGGCCGGGCTGGGGTGCTCGGGGAAGAGCGCGGCCCGCGTCGCCGAGTGGATGCCGTCGGCCGCCACCACCAGATCGGCCTCCAGGTCGCCTGAGTCCGTACGCACCACGCCGGTCGCGGGGTCCACGCCGGTCACCTTGGTTCCCAGGCGCAGCCGGCCGTGGCCGAGGGCCTGGGCGAGCACGTCGAGCAGGGTGGCGCGGAGCATGATGACGACCGAGTCGCCGTACCGGGCCTGCGCATTGTCCTCGGTGGTGTGCACCAGCCATCGCCCGTCCGGCCTGCGGATTCCGAGCTGCCCCTGGATCCGGGACAGCTCGCGCACCTGGTCGCCGAGGTCGAGGGTGTCGAGCGCCTTCAGTGCGTTGGCCGCGATCGCGAGCCCGGAGCCGACGGCCTCCAGCCGTTCGGTGCGCTCCAGCACGGTCACGTCCCAGCCCTCGCGGCCCAGCGCGATCCCGGCGGTCAGCCCGCCGATGCCGCCGCCGATCACCACGGCCTTCCTCATGTTCGGCCTCCTTTACTACGCCTGTAGTTTTCACTGTACTACGCCTGTAGTTCGGTGGCACTACGGGTGTAGTCTTTCTGTGTCGGCGCTCCGGCGAGTCCGCGGGGCTCGCCGGTTGACCTGCGGGACGGCATGGGGCTGCGCCGCGGCCGGCTGCCTGGAAGGTTGCACTACGGAGGTAGTCTCGATGGTCGTGAAGCGATCCGAGGCCGTCGCCGACGCGGCGATCAGCCTGCTGGTGGAGCGGGGCATGCGCGGGCTGACGCACCGCGCCGTCGACGAGGCCGCCGGACTGCCTCCCGGGTCCACGTCCAACCTGGCCCGCACCCGGGCGGCGCTGCTCGAACTGGCGCTGTCGCGGTTGACCGAGCTGGAGGAGCGGGCGCTGGCGCCCGCCTACCGGGAGCTGCCGCCCGAGCACGCCGACCTGCCCGGGCAGCTGGCCGAGGCGGTGCTCACGCAGCTCGGAGACCGCAGGCGCACGCTGGCCCGCTACGAGCTGGCCCTGGAGGCGACCAGGCGGCCGGAGCTGCGCACGATCTACGACGAGGCGGGCCGCCGCTTCCGCGACCCCGCCGCCGCCATCCTGGCCGCCGCCGGGTCGCGCGACCCGGAACGGCACGCGTGGCAGCTCGTCGCCTTCAGTGAGGGGCTCATGTTCGACGCGATCGCCGGAGCGGGCAAGGAGCCCACCCTCGACGACCTGCGCCAGGCGTTCGGCGACATGCTCCGCGGCATGCTGGCCTGACCGCGCGGGCCCAGGGCCTGGCGGGGCTCGGCGGGGTCGGGCGGGTCCTGGGCCCGGCGGGGTCGGCGGGCGCTCGGTCAGCAGAGGTCGCGGTAGGGGATCTCCGGGAGGTGGCGGTTCCACTCCGCGCGGGACAGCCCGCCGTACCGGCCGCAGAGGGACGTCGCCGGGTCCGCCGGGGCACCCGCGTGCGCCAGGTCGATCGTCAGGACGGTGCCCCGCCCGGCCAGGACGCGCACCCAGCGGCCGTCCTGGCCGAGCGTGGCGCGGACCGGGCGGTCGCCCCCCGCCGAGGGAACCTGGCGGTCGGCGAGCAGCGTGCCGTCGGCGACCCGCCACACGCGGACGCGGTCGCTGTCCGTGCTGGTCAGGAGCCGGCCGTCGGGGCTGAAACGCAGGCTGCCCGGGGACGGCCGCAGGCGCGAGGGCAGCGTTGGGACGCCGTCGAGGTCGTAGATCTGGATGCCCGTCTCCTCGGCGATCGCGACCCGCCTGCCGTCCGGGCTGAAGGTGGTGTACTCCCAGGGCATCCGGTCCAGCCAGGGTTTCCTGGTGCTCGTCCCGCCGCTTGTGGCCTGCGAGTGGGCGCCCGCGAACACCAGCGCCACCCGGTCGCCGGGCCCGACGACGGCGTACTCGCCCGCGAAGGCGGCCCGCCGTGCCCGCAGGTCCCACGCCCAACGCTCGCCCGACTGCCTGGCCGCCGCGAACAGCAGGCCGCCACCGGGGCTGAACCAGGCGGACTGCTGGCCCGGCGCGCCGAGCCCCCTGCCGAAGGGCGGGCCGACTCCGGCGCCCGAGGCCGTGTCCCACAGGTACGAGCGGTCGACCCCGACGAGGGCCAGCGTCCGGCCGTCCGGTGCCCAGGCCATGGCCCGGACGCTCTGCGCCGGCCCCGGCGTCTGGGCGAGCTGCCGTCGCCGGACCACGTCGAACACGCGCAGCGTCCCGTCGGTCAGGGACGCGAGCCGGGTGCCGTCGTCGCTGAGGGCGTGGACCGAGCGGTCTCCCGCGTACGGGTCGGTGAAGACGTCCACGGCCGGGTCGCCCGCCGTGTCCGCCAGCGCGCGCCGAGCCTCCGGGACGGGCGACAGCCGCCAGGCCGCCAGGGCCAGCCTGCGCGCGAGCACCGGGTCGGC